>NZ_RZRX01000284.1:0-7487 GCF_003997405.1 Mesorhizobium sp. M2A.F.Ca.ET.042.01.1.1 | reverse complement strand
CGAAATCGATCTGGCAGCGATGGCTTGGCGACAGGAAGGCGTCGCGCACAGGCGCCGGCAGGGCCGTCTCGGCGCCGATCTCGTGGCGGGCGCGCATGTCGGTGATCTGGTAGCTGCGCCAGCTCCAATGCGCCTCGGCGGGATCCGCGGTGCGGGAACCGTCCGCCTTGAAATGGTAGATGAAGAACAGCCCGTGCTCGTCCGGCAGATAGGGCGAGAGATCAGTGCCTTCAGCGGGGAGGGCGATGTTCATGGCGGCTTCGCCGGTTCTTGATGCAGTCGCGGTCGCGGGGGCGGCCACGGCAAACCTACCATGGCGGTTGCCGCCTAGTGTGACAGTTTGATGACCGGGCTTTCAGCATGCCCCCGCTCGGCAGGGCTGTCCTGTCGTTTGCGCTTGCCGAACGGGTCGTGCAGCCGGCAACGGCCCAGTCAAATGGTAGGTCAGTGAGCCGGCACCGCTATCCCGCTGCCAGCCACTCCCGCGACTGCGCGAAGGTCCTGAAGGATGTTGCGTCCATCGGCCGCCCGAAGGCGTAGCCCTGGAGGATGTCGCAGCCAAGCTCTTTCAGGATGCGCGCATGTTCCATCGTCTCGACGCCTTCCGCCACGACCCCGATGCCGAGCGATTTGCCGATCTCTATGATTGACGACACCAGCCGCCGCTGCGCCGGCGAGCCGGTTATCGGCGTTACGAGCTGCCGGTCGATCTTGAGACGGCGCGGTTGCAGTTTGAGCAGGCTGACGACGGATGCGTAGCCCGTGCCGAAATCGTCGATCTCGATGTCGATTCCGAGTTCCTTGATGTGCTCGATGTTCCAAGCGACAAGGTCGTCGTGCTCGTCGAGAAAGATAGATTCCACGAGCTCGAATGAAACGGTTCCCTTCTTGATCGCCAGCTTGCGCAGGCCGTTGATGAGATCCTTGTCTTCCAGCCTTCGTGCCGAGACATTGACCGAGACGCGCGGGATGTTGAGCCCGTCGAGCGACCAGCGCTGGAAATTCTCCAGCGTTTGTTCGAGGATCGTGCGATCGATGAGCGAGACCACGTTCAATTCCTCGGCCACCTTGAGGAACACGTCGGGGCCGAGGATGCCGCGCTGTGGATGGCGCCAGCGCGACAGCGCTTCGACGCCGACGATCTCGAGCGTGTTGGCGTCGAACTGCGGCTGGTAATAGGCAATGAACTCGTTGCGCTCCAAGCCGCCGAGAATCTCGTCGGCGGTTTGCTTGGTCTTCACGATCTCGCTTTGCAGCTCTTCGTTGAAGAACTCATAGCGGTTGCGCCCTCGGCTCTTGGCTCGGTAGAGCGCGAGGTCGGCATTGACCAGCAACTGCTTGGCATCGATGCCGCTATTGGCCGCAATCCCGATGCTGACCCCAAATCGGCATTGATGGCCCTTATAGTCGACGGGTTGGCGCATCTCTTCGATGATCCGGTCCGCAAGGGCGGCGAGTTCATCGTCCCTGCGTCCGCGGCACACCACGATGAACTCGTCCCCGCCGATGCGCGCCACGAAGTCGGCTGCCCGGACGTTGAGCTTGATGACCTTCGATGCATGAATGAGCATGGCGTCGCCTGCCGCGTGGCCGAGCGTGTCGTTGATCTGCTTGAAGCGGTCGAGGTCGAGATGCAGCAGCGCGGTGCGATCATCGTGCGCCCCGGCGAGCATCTCATCGAGATAACGGCGATTGGGCAGGCCTGTCAGGGAATCATGCAGCGCGACGTGCTCGATCCTAGCCTTGGCGGTCTCGAGCTCGGCATTCTTCGATTCCGACAATTGCCGCTCACGCACCAGATTCTCGTTGAGCAGGACGTCACTGGTCACGTCCCATTCGGCACCGATCATCTTGGGCGTGTCGTCGGCGTCCTGCAGGAAGCCTGCCCGGGTGCGCACATGGCGGACGGCGCCGTCAGGAAGGAGAAGACGGTACTGCGAGGAATAGCGGCCGTGGGTTGCGGCCGCCGTGTCGAAGTCCTTCCTTGCGCGCTCCAGGTCGTCTGGATGAATGGTCAGCGCCCAGTCGTCATAGCCACGCGGCCGGCCGTCAGCCGGCTTGCCATAGATTTCGTTGACGCGATCATCCCACACGAGCTGCGAGGTGGCGAGGTCGTGTTCCCACACGCCGATGCCCGAGGCGTCGAGGGCAAGCTCCAGCCGCTGCGAAAGCCGCCGCAGCTCCGCGTAGTTCTTCTGTCTCTCGCCGAACAACCAGCCGGCTATCAGAATGGGCAACACGACCAGCGCGCCGGCCAGCGCCATCGTTGCCCACAAGGTGGCCTCGTTCTTCGGCGTGGCCGGCCAGCCGTGTTTCGGTATCGCCGACAATTGCCAGGACCCCAGCGGCAGTTCCACTTCGGCCGTCACCGGGGTGCCGTTGACCACGTTCTCGCTGCCGAAGAAGCGCTGGCCGCCGCCGCCCAGCGCGTCCTTGCCTGTCAGGGCGACCTCGATATCGAGGTCCGGGTCGGTGAGGCCGCTTGCGGCAAAGAGCCTGTCGACATCGATGACCGCGGAGAGAATGCCCCAGAAACGGTCACCGCCGCCCACTGTCGGTACGAAAATCGGAATCCTGCCGATGAAGCCTCGGCCGCCCTGGACGAGGTCTACCGGACCCGCCAGGACCAAGGCGCGCTGGTCGCGGGCCCGCAGCGCCGCCATGCGTTGTGCTTCATTCTTGCGGTAGTCGAGTCCGAGCGCCTTTTCGTTGCCTTTCATCGGGTACATCAACGAGATCACAAGGTCGGGCGCGCCGGCAATGTTGCGCAGCTGCGATTTCTCCTTGAACAGGTTCGCGGCGAGCGCCGCAAATCGCTGTTGCCCCATATACGGCTCGGTCGTCACCGCCGAAGCAAGGCCCTGCACCAGCTGCAGGTTGCCGTTTATGTTGCCCTCGAGCTTGGCGCGGATGATGTTGACCTTGGCGAGCACCTCGGCGCGCAACAGTTGGTCGGAGACTTTTCTGTTTTGCTGGTCGACGAAGAGCGCGCAGATCGCAAGCACGAAAACAGCGATTGCCGCCGGCAAGTTGGCGGAAGAGAAAACGGCCGGTCTGATGCGGCCGATATTGAAACCCGTCCAGGTCAATTCGACAGGAATACCTTTCGCGGACAGAAATCCGTCGGTTGAAGCTAGCAGGAAGTGCTTAAATTTAAACTTCCGGCCCGGCTTCAAGTTGCGTCACTGGCAGCTTCGCGGCTTATTTTCAGCCCAAAAACTGGAGCGATGCTTAACGCCGGCTAACTGGCCGCGGCTTCCCGTTTCATCCGGACGAGTCGCGATTTCTATCGCGCCCTGAAAAGATTCTTTCGCGCCCGGGAATAAAGCCCGGGGCTTCCGGGTCTTGGCTGTAGCGGGGCCATCCTCCCAAGGCACGCATCAAGCAACCCGGAAGGAATACGCATATGAACAAGATCGCCCTAACCGCAGTGGCCATCCTCGTTGCCACCGGCAGCGCCTTTGCCGGCAGCGACCACTTCTCCGCGGCCGCCCAGCACGCAGCCGCCGTCGACACCACCACCACTGCTTCCATCGTGAAGCTGGACCGCCACGACATGAAGCCGGCGGCCAAGATCGCTGCGGATGAACCCGGCCAGGGCATCTGGGGTCGCTGAGCTAGGAGTCGAGGCCAAAGGTCTTGACCATGTGCGAGGAAGGCACGCCTCGCTCCGGCTCAACGACCAGACGTCCCGATCTCCCCGGCGCCGGTCGGTCTTCAGTCGGACCGGCCGGCACCGGCTTCCGCAGCCGGCGGAGGGTCGCACCGGGCCCTCCGCCAATCTCTCATACCGCCTGAAACCTGACGCAACCCGCAGCCACTAGAGGAGATTTCTGATGTTCAACATGACACGCCGCATGGTGCTCGGATCAGCCGCCGCCGCTGCCGCCTTCGGCATTGCCGGCAAGCTCGAATTCGCGCCCGCGGCTTACGCCGAAACCCCGGTCGAGCCGCTGGTCGGCTTCTACAAATACAAGGTCGGCTCGCTCGAGGTCACCGCCGTCTATGACGGCATCTGGCGCAAGCCCCACGACCCGGCCTTCATCAAGGACGTGTCGGTCGACGACACCAAGGCGGCGCTCGCCAAGGCAGGATTGACCACAGAGTTCATGCCGATCCCGCTCACCGTCGTGGTGCTCAAGATGAACGGCCGCACCATCATGATGGACGCCGGCTCCGGGGTCGGCCAGTGGCAGGCCAACGCCACGCATCTGCCGGCCAACATGAAGGCCGCCGGCATCGATTACAAGGCGATCGACACTATTCTGATCTCGCATTTCCATCCGGACCATGTCTGGGGCTTGATGGAGAAGGGCACCAACGATCCGGTGTTCCCCGATGCCGAGCTGATCGTCAACGCCACCGAATACAAGTGGTGGACGGATCCGAGCCGCCTCGCCAAGCTGCCCGAGGGCCGCAAGCCGGCGGGCAAGCGCATCGCCGAGAATTTTCCGAAATGGAAGAACTGGAAGCTGGTCGACGACGGCGCGGAAGTGGTGCCCGGCATCCGCCTCATGGCGGCGCCCGGCCATACGCCTGGCCATTCGGTCTACCATGTCGATGCCGGCGCCGAGCAATTCCTCGTCTCGGCCGACACCATGTACGTGCCGGCGCTGCTTGCCCCGCATCCCGAATGGCAGGGCGCCTACGACCAGGACGGGCCGATGGCGATCGCCACGCGGCACCGGATCATCGACCAGGTGATCGCCGGCAATGTCCGCATCTGCGGCTCGCACTTCCCGTTCCCCGGCACCGGCAGCTTCGTCAAGGACGGCAACGCCTACGCCTTCACCCCAACCCAGATCTGAATCGGATCCTGAACAGAAGCGACAACTCCCATGAAACACGCATTTTTTGCGGTGCTCGGCGCCATTGCGGTCTTGACCGCGGCCCCGATCGCAATCGCCGTTCCGGCCTATGCCGTGGACGACATCGAAGGCGCCGATGCGCCCGACCTGACGGCCGTCAAGGCCAAGATCGACGCCAAGGACTATAAAGGCGCGCTGGCCGACCTGCGCGACCTCGCGCAGGACACCCAGCAGGCCGACGTCTACAACCTGCTCGGCTTCACGCTGCGCAAGACCGGCGACTACCAGACCTCACTGACCTACTACACCAAGGCGCTGGAGCTTAAGCCCGACCACAAGGCCGCGCACGAATATCTGGGCGAGCTCTATGTCGAGACCGGCGACATGGCCAAGGCCAACGAGCAGCTCGCCTCGCTGGAGAAGCTGTGCCCGTCGGGCTGCGAGGAGCTTTCCGACCTCAAGCAGGCGATCGACACCAAGGTGACGAAGTAACGTCGCCTTTTTCCTCGCCCCACGAAGTGGGGAGAGGTGGCCGCGAAGCGGCCGGAGAGGGGACCTGGCGCTGACCTCTCCCTTCAGTGCCAACTTTTGGGCGCCACGGCGGTAGCGCCCGAAAACCGGAGCCGGCGTTCCTCTCCCTCGCGCCGGCTCCGACCTTTCAACCTCGAGCGCGCAGGCCCACGCGGACGCGTGACGGCCACCTGTTTCCAAGGATTGGAGCCGATCATGACACCGATCGAACTTGCCGAGAAACTGCACGCCAGGGACGTTGTCCTGCTGGCCGGCCGGCTGCTTCTGTCCCTGATCTTCGTGCATGAGGGACTGCAACTGGCGACGCATTTCGAGGGCGCTCAGAAGGCGATGGCCGCGCTTGGCGTCGGCACGCCGCTGCTCGTCGCCACCATCGCGCTGCAACTCGGCGCCGGCCTGTCGGTGGCGCTCGGCATACTGGCGCGGCTGGGTGCGATCGGGCTCGGCCTGTTCTGCCTGATGACGGCAAGCCTCTTCCACACCAATTTCGCCAGCCAGGACGAACTGCTGCATTTCGAGAAGGATCTCGCCATCGCCGGCGGCATGTTCATCCTGGCGCTCAGCGGGGCGGGCAGGCTGTCGGTGGATCGGGTGCTGACCGGGTTCGCGAAGGGCACCAAGATTGATCCGCCCATCGAGCGGCATCTGTCGGTGGGGGAGACGAGCCTGCTGGTTTGAGTGTTGCCTATGAGGCTCACAACACACTGGTAATCCCGCCGTCCACCAACAGCGTTTGTCCCGTCACGAAGCTGGCTGCGTCCGACGCCAGGAACACCGCCGCGCCAGCCAGTTCCTCGACATCACCCCAGCGCCGCATCGGCGTGCGGCCGGTGAGCCAGGTCGAGAATTTCTCGTCGGCGACGAGAGCGGCGTTCATCTCGGTCTTGAAATAGCCGGGCGCGATCGCGTTGACGCGCACGCCGTGCTGGCCCCATTCGCCGGCCATCGACTTGGTCAGCATGGTGATGGCGCCCTTGCTCGCCGCGTAGGGTGCGATCGAGGGGCGGGCGAGGGCGCTCTGCACCGACGAGACGTTGATGATGACGCCCTTGCGGCGTTGGATCATGCCCTTCACCGCGGCGCGGCTCACCTTGAACACGCCGTCGAGATTGGTCGCCATCAGCGCGTCCCAGTCGGCATCGGAAAAAGTTTCCAGCGGCGCGCGGCGCTGGATGCCGGCATTGTTGATGAGGATGTCGATCGGACCGGCGTCGGCTTCGCTCGCCGCGACGGCCGTGTCGACCGACTGGGTGTCGGTGACGTCGATCACGGATTCCGCGACCGTGTGCCCACGGCCGCGCAGCCGGTCGCCTGCGGCCTTGAGCTCATCGGCCTTGCGGCCGCCGAGCGTGACCCGCGCGCCGGCCGCGGCCAGCGCCTCCGCGAACGCAAGCCCCAGCCCGCGGCTGGCGCCGGTGACGAAGGCATGCCTGCCCTCGAGGCCGAAGAGACGGCCGAGATAATCAGCCGAACGCAATTTGCACCTTCATCGATTGCGATTTGTCGCTGGCGAGCTCGAAGGCCTTTCGCGCCTCGGCGAGCGGCAGCGTGTTGCTGAGCAGCGGCGCGACGTCGATGCGGCCCGAGCCGATTAGGTCGACCGCAAGCGCGAATTCCGTGTCGAAGCGGAAGCTGCCCTTCACCTGGATTTCCTTCGTGACGATGACCGACATGGAAAGCTCCGCCGTCGCGCCCTGGCCGACGGCCACCAGCGTGCCGCGCGGCTTGATGACAGGCAAGGCGCTGGCGACCGTCGCGCCCTGGCCGGCGGCCTCGAAGACGACGTCGAAATACCCCTTGTTGGCGGCGTAGCCGTCCATCGCCTCGGCATGTGTGGCGACATTGATCGTGCGGTCGGCACCAATCTTGGCGGCGTATTGCAGCGGTCTGTCCTGCACATCGGTGACGACGACTTCGCGCGCGCCGGCAAAGCGCGCGGCGAGCACCAGCAGCGTGCCGATCGGTCCGGCGCCCATGATCAGCATGCGGCTGCCATAGACCGGCGCCTGGGCGACGGCATGCAGCGTCACGGCAAGAGGCTCGGCGAAGGCGCCGGCGGGTGGGTCGGAGCCCGGCGCCAGAGGCACGGCGTTTTCGGCGCGGCCGACGAGATGTTCGGCAAAGCCGCCCTGCACATGCGGCATGCGC
>NZ_RZRX01000283.1:0-7527 GCF_003997405.1 Mesorhizobium sp. M2A.F.Ca.ET.042.01.1.1 | reverse complement strand
AAGCGCCGGGCGGAACGCAAGCACGGCGTCCCGCGAGAAAACATCCTTCAGCTGCTACCCAATGCGGTCGCGCCGTCCAAGGAAGAGCTGACAGGCCACTGGCGACGAGTGGCCGACCGAGCGCTCGTCGCTGTGGAAACAGTATTGCCGGCTGCACGATGTCGTCGTGAAGATCGTCGCGCAACGAAGTGTGCCGGCGCTTCATGGCCACCCCCGGCGTCGTGCCGGTGACGGTGCTCTCGTTCATGACTGCGATCGACGAACCGTCGTCCTTCCGCCGCTCGCGTGACGTTTGGCCAACTCGCCGCAGGAAATCCTCATTCAGACTCGAAGCAGATGTCGTCATGGTCGCACCGGCCGGCATGCCGATCGTCACCCGCTGCTCAATGTGTGCTATTGGACGGCCCGCGGAACCCAACCTATGTTAACGAGTTCTAATATCAGTGACGCGCAAGCGCCAGTCGGGGAAAGGAATGTCGCCCCATTATTCGGGAGGATGGGAGACGCTGGCACCCAAGGAGGCCCCGATAAAGAGCCCGCTATTTGGAGCGGGCTCTTTCATGCGACGGCCGGTCTATCCCGATACGGGCCGCCTGTGGTTGAGCATTTGGGTTTGTGACGAGCTGGGGCAATGCCCAAGTACTTTTTCGACTTTAGCGATACCGGCGAGAGCTCCCCGGATGAAGCAGGCACTGAGCTTGCCAGCTTTGAAGCTGCCAAGGCTGAAGCGGTGAGATCATTGATGGAGATGACCGCCGAAGTGCCGCTCGGAGGCACACACCGCGAGCTGACAATGACCGTCCGCGACGAGAGCGGGCGCAATCTGGCGCAAGCCGTCATCACATTCGAGGTTCGTGTTCTCGACTAGTGAGTTCTCTGGCCTCACGCATGAGCGACGCTCAGTTCATGCCAAACAACATGACCAGTTCGAGCGCCTGCGCTTCAGAAATGCCAGTGTGTTCCGCGAGCCGGGCGTGTCATGCCAGCATCAGCGTACATGCCTAAAGCCCTAGTGCTGATCCCCCTCAGCGCCGGGGCTTTTCGATGCAACCTGAGCTGATATCAGTTCCCAGTGGGCGAGGTTCTCCGACTGCGTTTTCATGAACTTGCGCAGGAATTCTTCGGCACCCTCTGTCGGATGCCCATCCCGCGCAAGCCTTTCAATGAGCGCGCGCTGGCGGGCGATTATTGCCTCGCCTTCGACGAGCGCCGCAGCGAAGTCCCGCGACTGGTTCTCGGGCAGTTTCTTATCCCGAGTCTCACTGTCAAACGCCGATTTTTTTGGGATTTCGCCATCCAGTGCATACGAGCATATTGAATTCGCCATGTTGCCCTCATTTGCGGGGGCGAAGACCATTCCCCGCGAACAGGCGGATTATAATCTTTCACAATTAATTTCGCGAGTCCTTATGGAGCGGAACACGCCAGGTCGAATCGGAGGCTGTGCGGAAACTCGGCCACGGCTAAGAGGATGGGAACAATGTGGGCATTCTGCAGTTTGGCGTTCATCCATGCTGAAGGTCGGTTATTTGGGCCGCGAGTGCGTGCCGGCCATGAGCCGGAGACCGCGCGTGCAAAATGGTGACAAACAAGACGAACAAGGCGAAGGTCAGCGGCCGCTCAGTGACAGCGACCTGTTGCGGCTCATCTTTGACAGCGCGACCGACTTTGCGATCTTCACCACTGATCCCAACGGGATCACCACGAGCTGGAACGTGGGTGCCGAACGCGTGCTTGGCTATGCCGATGACGAGATCATCGGGAAGTCTGCCGATGTAGCCTTTCCTCCGGAGGAGGGCGGAGTTAGCGCCGCCGCAGAGGAGCGCCGGATCGCACTGGCCGAAGGGCGAGCCGAGGACGAGCGCTGGCAGATGAAGAAGGACGGCACGCGGTTCTGGGCGTCGGGGCTGCTGATGCCGCTCGCGGACAGAACCCAAGGTTTCGTCAAAATACTACGCGACCGGACCGCCCAGCACCGTGCCGAAGCACAGCTTCAGCAGAGCGAAGAGTTATTCCGCGTCCTCGCAACCAATATCCCGCAGCTCGTCTTCCGCTCGAAGGCAAACGGTGACCGGACCTGGGGTAGTCCACAGTGGAGTGTCTTCACGGGCTTGGCCTTTGCTGACAGCGTCGGCTTCGGCTGGCTCGATGCCGTCCATCCTGAGGATCACGACGCGACGATGACGGCCTGGGCTGAGGCGCCGACCGAAGGCGAATATTATTGCGAGCACCGCATCCGCCGATCGGTCGATGGCGAGTACCGATGGCACCAGACCCGGGGCGTCCCGCTGGACGACGCCGGCGGCGTGGCACTCGAATGGGTCGGAACCTCAACCGACATCCACGACCTACGCACTCTCAAGGACCAGCAGAAGGTGCTTTTGGCCGAGCTTCAGCACCGCACGCGCAACCTGATCGCGGTTGTCCAATCACTCGCACGGCAGACGATGCGGTCAAGCGCGTCGCTGGACGAGTTTGCCGAGGATTACGAAAGGCGGTTACGCGCGCTTTCGCGCGTGCAAGGATTGCTCGCGCGCGCCGACCATCAGCCGATCGACCTGCGCGAACTGATCGAAGGCGAGCTCCAGGCGCACGGCGACGGAAGCGTGGACGGAGGCAACGTCACGATCGAAGGGCCGGCGACGTCGTTGCCGGCGATCTCAGCGCAATCCGTGGCGCTAGCGCTGCACGAGCTCGCGACGAACGCGGTGAAGTACGGCGCTCTTCACCAGCCGTCGGGCCGGCTCGCCGTTAGCTGGAACATAGAGCACGACGGGTCGAAGGCACGCGCGAGACTTGAATGGCTCGAGAGCGGCGTCACGATGCCGAAGGGCGGCCCCACGCGGAAGGGCTATGGCAGTGAATTGCTCGAGCGGGCGCTTCCCTACGAGCTCGGCGCTAAAACTAAGATCGAGTTCGGATCGGATGGGGTGCGCTACGAGATCGTCGTGCCGGTGACCAAGGATGAGCAGCAACATGGATGAGCCGCAACCCGATGCCCTGCGTGGCCGCCATCTTCTTGTGGTCGAGGACGAGTACATGATCGCTGCCGAACTGGCGCGGGCGCTGGAAGACAGAGGCGTGAACGTAATCGGCCCGGTGGGCTCAATCGAGGATGCGCTGGAGCTGCTCGGGGCGGAGGACCGGATCGACGGCGCCGTGCTCGACATCAACCTGCGCGGCGAACGCGCCTACCCTATCGCAGACGCGCTGCGCGAACGTGAAGTGCCCTTCATCTTTGCCACGGGTTACGATGCCTGGTCCATCCCTGAAGCGTACGCCGAAGTGCCGCGCATCGAGAAGCCGGTAGACACCCGAGCGCTCGCACGCCTCCTACCGCTAAGCTAGTCGCCGCGGTGCCTGTTCCACAGGCGTCCTTCGCCTGTCGGGGTCGGCTAGCTGCGTCCAAGGCCCGACGCCCCTTGCTACGGGGCGGCGGGTCCAGCGCGCGGCCTAGGGGAAAAACGCGTATTTGTAGACGACTCTGAGTTCTTGGTCGGTGACTCTGACCCAGAGTTCCTCATGAACTCGAATGCGAACCGCTCGACCTGTCACGCGCGAAGCAGCCGCTGGAGCTGTTTGAGCGTCAACGACTTGCCGCAAGGTGACAGTGTCACCCGACATGACTTCCACCACGTATGTCTTCATCAGCCCAGTTTCGCCGATGTGGCTTTCCTGTGAGATCAAATTTGATGCAAAACCCGAACATCCATGGAAATCATAAACGGGGGCGGCATACACCAATCGACTAATGGGGCGACCTCCGAAAGGCCGGCATTCGACTTTCACCGGGTAAAGGCATACGGTCCCTCCCAGGGACCAGATGATTACCCCTGAAACTCGGCTTGATATGCTGAAGCGCCACGTTCTCCTGGGAGAGCGTCACATAAAGCGCCAGCACGCGATTATACAGCACCTCACAGAGCTAGGTGCTCCGATCAAGCAGGCACTGGAATTGCTCGATTTGTTCCAAGAGATGCAGGCGTTACACGTCGCCCATCTGAGGCGGCTGGAAAAGGCGTCTTAGTCCTGCAACTTAGACCTGAATATGGCACGCCACGCTCTGCCGTATACGGAGCAGTCCGCGTCATTGGAGCTAACATCAGGGTTTTGCGCGCCAGCCCGGATCATGGCCCGCGCGATCGCCAGCTCTGTTTCAACAACCCTTGCGTTTCCTTCTGCGTCCTGTTGTCGGTGCGATCAGCCGCCGCAGCGTGCGCTTGGCGAACAGCCCGGCCGTTTAAATTGTCGATTTCGAACGAGCACCTTGCGTAGAGGGTAATTCAAGCCTATATCTTTGTTATCGATGTTTGCTGTTGAATTTGTTTTTGCGCTCCGGCGCCCGACGATCTCCTCTCAAATTCGATCACTGTGACGTTTGGCATGTCGCCAGACGTAAACTTCTATGCCGATTTGAAAGGAAATCGCCATGAATACTGGAACCGTAAAGTTCTTCAACACGACCAAGGGCTTCGGCTTTATCGCTCCTGAAGCGGGCGGCGCGGACGTGTTTGTCCATATCTCGGCTGTAGAGCGCGCCGGTATGCGCACCATCGTTGAAGGCCAGAAACTGAGCTTCGATGTCGTGCAGGACCGCCGTAACGGCAAGAGCGCGGCCGAGAACCTTCAGGCCGCTTAAAGGAATCGCTCCTGGCCTTGACCACGGATGTACTGGCAATGGCCGTTGACGGTTTTCGAAAGGTCGGGTTCGCCCGGCCTTTTTTGTTTTAAGGATGATCTACGATGTATAGTGCAATAGCAGATGCGGCGTTCAAGCCCAAGCCTACCGTGAGGGAAAGCAAGGGCGACGCGACCACACAAGCTGCCCGAGGCATATTGGACAAAGAGACCGCAGATCGCGAGTCAAAGACACAGCGGCTCAAGCTGGCGCGCCTCGCCAAAGAAGCTGCAGAGCCTGTCGCTTCGCCAAAACCGAAACGCGCTTTGGCGAGAGGCGTCCGTCGCCGCGCTTAAACGGATAACATCGGGGCGAGACCCTAGTGAGAGACGTAACGTGCGGGAAAGCGGCCGCGCGAGCAAATTTCAATCACCAGCACTCCCGGCGGTAAACGATGGACCATAAGTATTCCAATGCGCGAGGTCATTTCTTCGCCGCAGTAAGGGCGCTTGCTGCCTCATCAGACAGCATTCAAGCCCGGCTGATCGAAGCGAACGAGAGCATCCTGAACGTGACCCTTGACGAGTTTGAAGGCGATCGGGAGCTCAAGATCAAGTTTGCACGTATTCTCGATCTCCTTGCCGTTGACGACGATGACATCGTCTCCACCGCAGTCGAGACAGCGGCGCACATGACAGATTTTGAAGCTGTAAAAGTTGCGGACCTCATCTGTGACTTTTGCTTCGAGCTGGTTTGAGCTAGGCCCCGCGATTGTCGCCCGCTCGTCTTCTGCTTATTGGTGCCCTGGCTCCGCGATATCCAAGGAGACCGGCCTGCCAAGGCAGCAAGCTAATCGACCGCAGTCTCATGCGATTGTGAGCCGCGCCCTTGAGTATTAGGATGGTCCCGAAAACCGCGGAGCCCCCCATGGTGCACCTGGAAGACCTCTACCGGATCCTGAGGACCGGCCACGTGCAGGCGCAGGGAGTCGTGGATACTGTCCCGTTTCCTTTACTTGTGCTGGACGGCGCCCTCTGCATCGAGGACGTCAATCGTGCGTTCCTCCGAACCTTCAAAGTGAACCGCGACGACATCATCGGGAAGCGTATTTACGACTTGGGTGATGGCCAGTGGGATATTCCCGAACTGCGTCGTCTGCTCACCGACGTGATCCCCAAGAGCACCGCCGTCATCGACTACAAGGTGGAGCACGATTTCCCCGGCATCGGAAAACGGACCATGCTGGTTACGGCGCGCACCATCAACCAGGACGATAACGGCACCACCATGTTGGTGTCGTTCGTCGATGCAAGCGACAGAACCCGCAGAGAGGTCGAGTTTGAAATTCTCCTAGGCGAGCTCCGGCATCGGATGAAGAACCTGCTCGGGCTGGTGCGGGCTCTCGCTAACCAGACCAAGGCCGAAGGCGTCTCGGCCGAGGCTTATCGCGAGGCTTTTCTAGGTCGGCTTACAGCCATTGTGGACGCCAACGACCAAGGGTTCGTCGGCGGCGGCGATGGCGACCTCGCCGAGCTAATAGCGCGTACGCTCGAACCGTTTGCAGCAAGTCCGAGCGCCATAAATATCGACAAGGGTCCACCTGTTAAGTTGGATAGCAAGAAATTGATGTCGCTCGCGCTTGCACTGCACGAGCTTGCAACGAACGCCCTCAAATACGGGGCGCTGTCCAAAGCGGGCGGACAAGTTCATGTGCTTTGGGAGGTCGAGGAGGCCGAGATCC
This sequence comes from Mesorhizobium sp. M2A.F.Ca.ET.042.01.1.1, assembly GCF_003997405.1. Lineage (NCBI taxonomy): Bacteria > Pseudomonadati > Pseudomonadota > Alphaproteobacteria > Hyphomicrobiales > Phyllobacteriaceae > Mesorhizobium > Mesorhizobium sp. M2A.F.Ca.ET.042.01.1.1. The sequence continues at coordinate 1,168 of NZ_RZRX01000283.1, read as the reverse complement.
CGCGCCTCCGGCTCACATGGACAGAAAGCGGGGGCCCTCGGGTGAGCGCTCCTACGTCCAGGGGCTTTGGGAGCCAGTTGATCCAGTTGGCAATAGCATACGATCTGAATGGCAAGGTGGAACCGACTTATGCGGCCACCGGTTTAATGGTGGAGATGGTCATTCCGCTCACGACTTGAGTCAGCCAGATTGAACGCCGAGTGCAAAAGACGGTCCTCATCGTGGAAGATGAATTTCTGATCGCGATGGACCTCCAATCCATGCTCTAACGGCGGGGATGGCGTGTCATCGGGCCGGTCGCGAGTGTGACGGCGGAGCCCTGCTGTTGGAACGTGAACGGCCTTCCGTCGCCTTGCTCGACGTGAATTTGGGCAACGAATTGGCCACTCCGGTGGCCGAACAATTGACCAGCCTCGATATCCCGTTCGCTGTGGCGAGCGCCTACGACAGGCCAGAGCTTGTCGCAGGCGAAGTTCTCGCCGGAGCACCTAACGTTGGAAAGCCCGCTCAAGAGCGGCGCCTGCTCGCCGTGCTTGGGGAACTAACTCGCACATGACATTCGAAGCCGTCGCTTCAAGCGTCGCACTTCGCGCAGCACTAGAGAGCGGAGTGCGAGATTGGAGCAATACGCCGGGTCATGCGTTGGCTTTCAACTCTGCTCGAAGGACCCACGTCATTGGACACCACTGCAAAGCTAGCCAAGCTGCGCCGGCATGTCCGCATTCTCGTGGACCTTGGCCGCGTGGCGGGAGAGGAAGCTTCGCTCAGCCGCTTCCTCGATCAGGCTTGTGTGCAGGTAGCGCGGGCCGTTGAAATAGATCACGCAAAGATCCTTCGCTACCGACCCCGTACGGCTGACCTGTTCATGGAGGCCGGCTTCGGATGGAAGCAGGGGACTGTGCGCAACGCCATCTTTTCGGCGGATCTCCGATCACCGCCTGGCCGAACGTATCAGACGGCTGAGCCTTTAGTGATTGTGAATGGCACGGCCGCCGACGAGGATGGCGAATATGTCTTTTCCGATGTGCTGAAAGAGCACGGCATCAAATCGCTGGCGAACGTGCCGATCCTGATCAAAGGCGCGGCGTGGGGTGTGCTGGAAGTGGATTCCTCGGTCACGCGCGACTTCAGCGAAGATACCGTCGACTTCATGACGGCTGCTGCCGCC
>NZ_RZRX01000282.1:0-7545 GCF_003997405.1 Mesorhizobium sp. M2A.F.Ca.ET.042.01.1.1 | reverse complement strand
CGTAGAAGCGCCGGTCGGTTCCGCCGGCCTCCAGCACCAGCACCGAGAAGCGGCCCGAGGCCGACAATTTGTCGGCCACGACCGAACCGGCCGAGCCGGAGCCGACGATGATGAAATCATAAGTCTGCATGATAGGCGGGCGCGCTCCGAAATTCGCGGCCTAGCCTAGACATTGCCGGCTCGCGGCGTCGCCGTGGCTTCCGGCATGGCTTGTGAAAAAAGCGACTGCTCCGGCGGCGCAGTTTTCGCTTTCAGCAGAGCTTGCGACATCGCAACCGCATTGGTACGGGTTCAGGAAAGCAGCGGCTGAAGGACTTTCCTATGGTGCATTACGCGGATGGAAGACCCCTCGGCGATCTCACGCTGCGCACGCTCGCCATGCCCTCCGACGCCAATGCGGCCGGCGACATCTTCGGCGGCTGGGTTATGGCGCAGATGGACCTTGCCTGCGGCATCCGCGCGGCCGAGCGCGCCAAGGGGCGCGTGGTCACCGCAGCGGTCAAGGAGATGTCCTTCGCCAAGCCGATGAAGATCGGCGACACGCTCTGCATCTACACCCATGTCGAGCGCGTCGGCCGCACCTCGATGGTGCTCAAGGTCGAGGCCTGGGCGCAGCGCTACCTTTCCGACCTGATGGAAAAGGTCACCCATGCCGATTTCGTCATGGTGGCGCTCGACGGCGAAGGCAAGCCGAAGCCGGTTCCGGCCGAGAGCTGACAGGCTCCGATTCTCCGCGAGCTTGCCGTTTTGTAACAACGCCCGCGCGGCAGATGCGCTTCGCGACATCCAATGGTTGCCTTCGCGCCCCAGTTTGTGGTCGCGAGGGGGAAAACAATGCGTCAACACATGCTGAACGGCTGGCTCGTGGCAGCCCTTATCGCTCTGGTCTGCCTGCTCGGCGTTACAGCCTATGTGGAGATCAGCAAAGACCTTCCACGCGTCGCCTGCGTGAGGGACCTGAAGGCGATCGACAAGAAGGCCGCGCAGCAGGAGACCTGCTCGACGGCGTGCTGCAACACCACCGCTGCAAGCGCCTGATCGGTGGCCGGCTAAAGACAGTCATCCTTGTCGAGAGGGCTGCGCGGACACACCTGCGAGGCTGGCTGCGGAGCCGCAGCAAATCCGATCAAAGCCGGAAGGTACGAAAGGGCCGGCGCCGCGCCGCACGGTTCATCCAATGGTTCAGAAACCTTTGAACTACAAGGGTTTCAAGGCTGCTGGCTGTCGAATCTCGCCCGCGCCTCACGAACCCGATTTGTGTTCTTCCGGGCCCATTCGCCGAGCGCGCCGACCGGCACGAGCAGCTCATGACCGAGCTCGGTCAGCTCGTAATCGACGCGTGGCGGAATGGTCGGAAACACTTTTCGCGTCACGAACCCATCGCGTTCCAGTCCACGCAAGGTGGTGGTCAGCATTTTTTGCGAAATGCCGCCGACGGCGGCGCGCAATTCGTTGAAGCGCATCGCGCCGTCACCCAGCTTGCCGACCACGAGCACGGTCCATTTGTCGCCGACCCGCTGCAGGATTTCCGACACGGCACGGCAGTCTTCGGTGATATGCGGGTGCCTCAGTAACATAAACGTGCCCCCTTGCGCGCTCGTTTGTCAGTATCACATATAGCGCCGGTATCCAAACGATACCAGAAATTCCCGCAAGGAGAGCCCCTTATGTCCAAGCCCAAAATCGCCATCGTCGTCGGTTCGACGCGCGCCGCCCGCTTCGCCGACGTGCCGACGCAGTGGATCGCCAAGATCGCCAAGGCCCATGCCGACATCGACGTCGAGATCGTCGATCTGCGCGACTGGCCGCTGCCCTTCTTCGATGAGGTCGCTTCCTCCGCCTGGGCGCCGTCGCAGAACGAAGTGGCGCAGCGCTGGCAAAAGAAGGTCGCCGAGTTCGACGGCTTCATCTTCACCGCCGCCGAATACAATCACGCGCCGACCGGTGTCTTGAAGAACGCCATCGACTACGCCGCCAATGAATGGAACAAGAAGCCGGCCGGCTTCGTCGGCTATGGCTCGGTCGGCGGCGCACGCGCGGTCGAACAGCTCCGCCTCATCGCCGTCGAGCTGCAGATGGCTCCGGTCAAGTCGGCCGTCCATATCGCCTGGGGCGATTTCCTTGCGGTGCGCCAGGGCGAGAAGAAGCTCGAGGATCTCGAGCACCTGAACCAGGCCGCCGTGGCGCTGGTCAACGACGTCGCCTGGTGGGCGAAGGTGCTGAAGGCGGCCCGCGCCGCCGACGCGATCGCCGGCGAAGCCCAGGCTGCTTAAAGCGCCTGCGAAAAATCATCCTCCCGAAGGGCGGCGCTTGCGTCGCCCTTTTCAATGTGCGGTGGACTGAAAACCACCATCTTCCTTGGACCAGCTTGATCCCTTAAGCCGGCGCATCGTTCTGCATTCGGCCCGGCGACGTTTGGCGGTCCTTGACCGCTCGGAGCGGTGCGTTAGATGCGGGACCGAATCCGCTGAAAGATCAAGACGGTCGTGGAGGAGCGGAATGCCTTGGCTCGGCAGATGGCGCAATCAGTATGGGTCCGTCCTCGATATCACCCGCGAGGACGGCGGCCGGATCGAAGGCACGTTTCGCACGGCGCTCGAAGACAGCAGCTTCTATGGACAGACCGTGCCGGTATCCGGCATCGCGCATGGCGACGTCATTGGAGTGACGGCCGCCGGCGAGGGTACGGCCGGCCCCGCCGCAGTGAGCTACACCGGCATATTGCGGGACGGCAAGCTGGAGACGATGTGGCTGACGGTGGCGGGCAGCACCATCACCGGCAAGGAGGGCGAAATCGCTTCCCGCAAGCAGGTCGGAACCTGGCGTGCCTTCGGCACCAGCCTCGACACCTTCGTCCGAGAATAGCCAAACAGCCAGCAGGCACTACGGCCGCTCACGACTTCGTGTCGGCCGATTCCAAAGTCGCGTCGCATACTGACTTGCATTATGCAACTAACTTCGATATATGTGACTTGCATCTTGATAGTGAGTCACGAGAATGGTTGCCAGGACGAGCTTCGAAACGCGCCCATGCCCGATCGCGCGCAGCCTCGACGAGGTCGGCGAGTGGTGGAGCATCCTGTTGCTGCGCGACGCATTTCAGGGCCTTACCCGCTTCGACCAATTCCAGAAGAGCCTTGATATCGCCCCCAACATCCTGTCGCGGCGGCTGAACAGCCTGGTCGAGCGCGGGTTGTTCGAGAAGCGCGCCTACTGCGAACGGCCGCTCCGCCATGAATATGTGCTGACCGCCAAGGGCCGCGATTTCCGGCCGGTGCTGCTTACGCTGCTTGCGTGGGGCAACCGGCACCTGGCGCCCGAGGGCCCTAGCCTCGTCGTGGTGGACACGGCGGACGGGCGCTGGGCCGATCCCGTCCTGGTCGACAAGGAGACCGGCAGGCAACTCGACAGCGGCGGCTTCGCCCTGGCGACCGGACCGAGAGCCAGTGATCGCATGCGGCGACGCTACCGCTTCAGCAGCGAAGGGCCGGGCCTCCCGCTGATCGAGAATGGCGGCCAGGACGAGGCGAGAAGCAGATGAACAAGCCTCTTTCCCCGGCTGAGTTGCAGGCCTCCGTCGTTGAAGCCCCGAAGCCGGCGAGGAAGCGGCGCAAGCCGTTGCTGCTCGGCGTGGCCCTGATCGCGATCGCTGCCGCCGGTTGGTATGGCGCCGAGTGGTGGCAGGCTAACCGCTTCATGGTGACGACCGACGACGCCTATGTTGGCGGCAATGTCACGCCGCTGGCGCCGCGCGTCGCCGGCCACATCGACCAGGTGCTCGTCGAGGACAACCAGCATGTCGCGGCCGGCCAGCCGGTCATCCGCATCGACGACAGGCCGTTCAAGGCGGCGCTGGAACGTGCGCAGGCATCGGTGCAGCAGAAGCAGTCGGCGCTCGACAATCTGCGTGCCCAGATCTCGCTGCAGAACTCGCTGATCGAGCAGGCCAGCGCCGATCTCGAGGCGAAGAGCGCGGCCGCCGCGTTCACGGCGCAAGATGCCAAGCGCTACGCGGTGCTTGCCAGCGCCAGGACCGGCTCGCAGCAGGATGCGCAAAAGAGCGCCGCGGCCGACGGCCAGGCGCAGGCCTCCGTCGCCGCCGCGCGGGCGGCGCTCGCGGCGTCGCGACAGCAGCTCGACGTCCTCAACACCCAGATCTCGGAGGCGACGGCGGAAGTCGCGGCGGCCAAGGCGGATCTCGATACCGCCCAGCTCGACCTCGGCTTCACGGAAATCCGCTCGCCGATCGACGGCATCGTCGGCAACAGGCTGGCGCAGGTCGGCACCTATGTCTCGCCGGGCAGCTATCTGCTGACCATCGTTCCCGCCTCGGGCCTGTGGGTCGACGCCAATTTCAAGGAAGACCAGCTGCGCGCCATGGCCGACGGGCAGGCCGCGACCGTCTATGCCGATATCGCCCCCGACCAGCCGCTCAAGGGCCATGTCACCAGCCTGGGGCCGGCCACGGGGGCGATCTTCAGCGTCATCCCGCCGCAGAACGCGACCGGCAATTTCACCAAGATCGTGCAGCGGGTGCCGGTGAGGATCGCGATCGACGCCGATCAGGTGGGCAAGGTCGCGCTGCGGCCCGGCCTATCCACTGTCGTCACCGTCGATACCGGATCGCATTGAGGGCGCCATGTCAGCGCCGGCCGCCTCGCAATCCTTCCTCGCCAGCATCCTGCCGTTCATGGTGATGTGCGTGGGGATGTTCATCGCGCTGCTCGACATCCAGATCGTCGCCTCGTCGCTGCAGGATATCGGCGGCGGCCTGTCGGCCGCGCAGGACCAGATCGGCTGGGTGCAGACCTCCTATCTGGTGGCGGAGATCATCGTCATCCCGCTGTCGGGCTGGCTCACCCGCGTTTTCTCGACCAGATGGCTCTTCACCATCTCGGCCGCGGGTTTCACCCTGGCCAGCATGCTGTGCGGCTTTGCCTGGAACATCGAAAGCATGATCGTGTTCCGGGCGCTGCAGGGGCTGCTCGGCGCCTCGATGATCCCGACGGTGTTCACCTCGTCCTTCCATTATTTCCAGGGCCCAAGGCGCGTCTATGCCGCTGCCGTCGTTGGCAGCATCGCCTCGATCGCGCCGACGCTAGGGCCAGTCATCGGCGGCTGGATCACCGATACGTTGAACTGGCACTGGCTGTTCTACGTCAATGTCATCCCCGGGGTTGTCATCACCGTGCTCGTTGCGCTGCTGGTCAAGATGGACAAGGGCGATCTGTCGTTGCTGAAGGGCGCGGACTATATCGGCATGGCGCTGATGGCGGTCAGTCTCGGCACGGCCGAATATGTGCTGGAGGAAGGCTCGCGCTGGAACTGGTTCGATGACGCCACGATCCGCAACGGCGCAGTTGTCGCCGTGGTGACGCTCGTCCTGTTCGTCGTCCGCAGCCTGACCTATGCGCAGCCGGTGGTCGACTTCCGCGCCTTCGGCAACCGCAATTTCGCCATCGGCTGTTTTCTCTCCTTCATCACCGGCATCGGCATCTTCGCCACGATCTATCTGACGCCGCTGTTCCTCGGCTATGTGCGCGGCTACAACGCGCTTGAAACGGGGCTAGCGGTGTTTTCCACCGGCGTCGCCTCGTTGGTCGGCGTTCCGGTCTACATCTTCCTCGCCAAGCGCTTCGACACGCGCTGGCTGATGATGTTCGGCCTGGCCTCCTTCGGCGCCTCGATGTGGAGTTTTTCCGCCATCACCAGTCAGTGGGGCTCGGCAGAATTGCTCCTGCCGCAGATCTTTCGCGGTTTCCCGCAGGTCTTCGCCGTCGCGCCCAGCGTCAATCTCGGGCTCGGCAGCCTGCCGCCGGAACGGCTGAAATATGCCAGCGGCCTGTTCAATACCATGCGCAATCTCGGCGGCGCGGTCGGCATCGCCATTTGCGGGGCGATCCTCAACAACCGGACAAACTTTCATTTCCTGACGATCGCTTCACATCTGACGCCGCAGAACGAGGCGGCCATGCGCCTTGTCGATAACGTTGCGCAGCGCTACGGCGAATTGCCCGGCGCCGTCGACGACGGCCACGCCGCCGCGCTGAAGCAGCTCTGGCAACTCGCCTATCGCGAGGCTTCCACCATGGCCTATGCGGACGCCTTCCTGGTCATCATGGTGGCTTTCGTCATTGCCACGGCGCTGGTCCCGTTCCTGCGCAACGTGACGCCGAAGGCGCCGCCGCCGGACGCGCATTGAGGGCCGCGCAAGTGCCTCGCGCGACGCAGTCTACCGCGACCCCGCCCCAAACCAGCGGATAAAGGCCGCATCCTTGCCGGTGATGTCCTTCACCGCTTTCAGCAACGCCTCGTGCAGGGTTTGCATGGAGCGGTAGTGATCGCATTGCGTCGATATCAACGGGGCCACGATACTGCGATGCAGCTCTCCCGCCGCCATCAGGAACCGCTGAAGCTCCGACTCCGACAATTGCTTTGCCTTGTTGCGACGAACCACCGCGACCTCCTGCGAGAATCGCCCCACCAAGGATCAAATTCCTATATGCGTCGGAAAGTTTCCAGCGACCGCTGGTTGCCTTTTTCGACCTGTCGTCGTCAGCCTACCACTTCACGCTGAAGCCGACCGAGCCGCCGAAGGCATGGCTGTCGCCGAAATCCTCCAGGCTGGAGCGCGCGAGCAGCTCGCCATGGACGGAATAGCGGTCGTCGGCCCAGCTCAGCGAGCCGCCGACGCCGAGGCCGCCCCACAGCTGCTGCGGTTTGCTGGTCAGCCTGGTGCCGGAGACATCGACATCGGTGCCGTCGAGGAAGTCGTAATAGAGATTGGCGATGCCGTAGACGTGCGAGCGGCTGGTCTGGCCCGCGCTGCCCTTCCATTCGCTCTCATAGTCGGCGGAGAGGCCGAGGCGGCCGGTCAGGCTGTCGCTGCTGCCGTTGGAGACCAGCGCGCCGTAAGGATCGGTGAAGGTGTCGAAGTCGACCGAGGCGTAGGAGAGCTGCGCCTGCGGCGTCAACGACCAGTTGCCCGCGAGCGCGATCTTCTGTCCGGCCTCGATGCCGAGGCCGTAGCCGAAGCCGTTGTTGCCGTCGGCGAGTTTCTTGCCGAGCGTCGCGGAGGAAAGATCGCTGTCGAACCAGGTGAGCTCGGCCTGGGTGTCGACATAGAAACCGTTCTTGCCGTACCAGGTCAGCGTGCCGCCGAAGCCGTAGCCGGTGGCGTCGATCGAGCCGGTGCCGAAGGATGAGGAGACGTCCGACTTCACCGTGCCGTAGTGGACGGTGAGACCGCCGACCAGCGTGCCGGAAGCGGTTTCGGAGAGCAGCAGGTCGAGGCCGGCCTGCAGCCGCCAGAGGTCGGCGTCATAATCGGTGCCGGTGGTGCTCGTGCCCGGCTCGAACTCGCTGTGCGAGGCCTCGATGCGCCCCCAGATAGGGTTGCCGCCTTGGCTGGCGCCGCCTGCCGCCGACTGGTCGGCGGCAGTCCATGAGCGGTTGCCGATGCGCTGCTGCAGCGTGCCGAGCTGGGTGAAGCTCTGCAGCGCGCCGGCATAGGCCTCGTAGACAGGCACGGCGGGTGAATAGAGC
>NZ_RZRX01000281.1:0-7590 GCF_003997405.1 Mesorhizobium sp. M2A.F.Ca.ET.042.01.1.1 | reverse complement strand
GGCCTTTCTGCAGGAGCTCGATCGAGATGCCGTCAGGCGAGCGGATGAAGGCCATGTTGCCGTCGCGCGGCGGACGGTTGATGGTCACGCCATTGTCCATCAGCTTCTGGCAGGTGGCGTAGATGTCGTCGACCTCGTAGGCGAGGTGGCCGAAATTGCGGCCGCCCTTGTAGTCCTCCGGGTCCCAATTGTAGGTCAGCTCGACCAGCGGCGCCTTCTCGTTGATGCCGCTCTGCTCGTCTTCGGGCGCGGCGAGGAAGATCAGCGTGTAGCGGCCCTGCTCGTTTTCGTAGCGGCGGACCTCCTTCAGGCCGAGCTTGTTGCAGTAGAAATCGAGCGACTGGTCGATATCGGCGACGCGGACCATTGTGTGCAGATAGCGCATGGCGGCTTCCTAGGCTTGTTGGGGTTGTGAGGCACCATAGGGGCCACCCGGCGAAAGGGCAATCGTCCGACAATAGCGGCGGCGGGATCGATTTTAGGGCCTCGCCATTCGTCTCCGGGAAGCGCCGGCAAACAACAATTCAGCCTTTCCGGTGGTGAACGGTGAAAAAAGGCACGTCAGCCCTTGCACATCCCGGAAGCCGCAGTGTTAATCTCTCGGCAAGAATCAGTTGCAGTTCGATTTGAAAAAGGGGGCATTCTTATGGGGGAAAAAGCCTCTTTCACGAGGCGGGACGGCAGCCTTGACGACGCCTTGAAGCGGGACAATGGCGGCGACTCCGCCGAGCTTGTCGAAATCGCCGGGGCTATCAAATGGTTCGACGTGGCCAAGGGCTACGGCTTCATCCTTCCGGACGACGGCGTCTCGGGTGACATCCTCCTCCATGTGACTTGTCTTCGAAAGGACGGCTTCCAGACGGCGCTCGAGGGCGCGCGGGTCGTCTGCCTGGTGAAACAGGGCGAGCGCGGATTGCAGGCTTTCCGCGTCCTGTCCATGGATGCTTCGACGGCCGTCCATCCGGCAGAGCAGGAACAGCGCACCCACGTTACCGTCAGCCCGGAGAGCGGCCTCGAGCGGGCTCTGGTCAAGTGGTTCAACCGCACCAAGGGTTTCGGCTTCCTGACGCGGGGCGAGGGAACCGAAGATATTTTCGTCCACATGGAAACATTGCGGCGCTACGGCATAACCGAGCTCCGACCCGGCCAGGTCGTGCTGGTGCGTTTCGGACGTGGCGACAAAGGCCTTATGGCCGCCGAAATCCACCCCGATATGGGTACCTTGTCGGTCTCGCATTAAGGGCTTCTTGACGCCGTCGAAAGCGCCTTTGCCGTGGACCGACTATCTTGTCCGAAAACCGGTTCCACTTCCGCGGATCATGGTTTAGGACGAGCGTCTGGACGAGGTACCCCATGGCTCATCGCAATTGGCTGACTGCGGGCGCGCTCTGCGCCGCGATCGTTTTCGCCGCCTGTTTCATGGCCGCGAAGCCGAGTTCGGCGGATGCGATGCTGCTGCCCATCGACCGGACGCCGCTGGTGGTGGCGACCGGCTCGGGCGAGCGTTCCTTCTCCATCGAGATCGCCGACACTTCCGCGGAGCGGGAGGCGGGCCTGATGTTCCGCCGGACGATGGCAGACGATCACGGCATGTTGTTCGTCTTCGAGAGAACGGACGAGGTCGATTTCTGGATGAAGAACACGCCGATGGCGCTCGACCTCATCTTCATCGGTGAGGACGGCAGGATCAAAGCCATCAAGCGCGGCGAGCCCGAGTCCGAGGCGATCATCTCTCCCGGACAGCCGGTGCGCTTCGTGCTTGAACTGAAGGCGGGCACGGCCGCCAGGGACGGCATCAAGGAAGGCGATCTTTTGCGCCATCCGGCCATCGGCGCCGGATCCAACTGAAAAGCAGTTTTCGCCGATGCAATTCCTTTCGCATGACGGTTTCGAACTCGCCTATCTCGATCGCCAGCCGGCCTCGGGGCAGGGCGACCCGGTGTTGATGATCCATGGCTTTGCCTCTAGCCATTACGTCAACTGGGTCTCGCCGGGCTGGTTCAAGACGCTGAACGACGCGGGTTACAGGGCGATCGCCTTCGACCATCGCGGCCATGGCTCGTCATCGAAGAGCTACGACGAGGCCGATTACACGCCGGCCAAGATGGCTTCCGACGCGGCAGCGCTGCTCGATCATCTCGGCATCGAGCGCGCCCATGTCATGGGCTATTCGATGGGCGCGCGCGTATCGGCCTTCCTGGCGCTCTCCGATCCTCAGAAGGTCGCCACGCTGGTCTTCGGGGGCCTCGGCATCGGCATGGTCGACGGCGTCGGCGACTGGGACCCGATCGCGGCGGCGCTGTTGGCGGAGGATCCCTCGCAAAACACACATCCGCGCGGCCGCTCCTTCCGCGCCTTTGCAGACCAGACCCGCAGCGACAGGCGCGCGCTCGCGGCGTGCATCGCAACGTCGCGCGAGCTGCTCAGCGAGGACGACATGGCGCGCATCGCCCAGCCGACGCTGATCGCGGTCGGCACCAAGGACGATATCGGCGGCTCGCCGGACGAGCTCGCCGCCCTGATGCCCAATGCCAGGGCGTTCCACATTGAGGGACGCGACCATATGCTCGCCGTCGGCGACAAGAGCTTCAAGCAGCGCGTGCTCGAGTTCTACGCCAAATATCCGCTCTGAGCGCGCTCGCTCTACGCCTGACCGTGGTCGATCTTCTCGTCACCTACATGGAGATGTCCGCGCCGCCCCACGGCGCGCCGCGTACGTCACCTTTGCCCGGCGCCATCGTGGCGCGCGAAAGGCTCGATCCTTCCAGCTATCTCGATCTCTACCGCGCGGTCGGCGGACCGGTGCAATGGGACCAGCGCCTGCGCATGGCGGAAGCGGAACTCGAAACGCTGCTCGCCGACGATGCCACGCATATCCACGTGCTGCGCCTCGAAGGCGAGGCGGGTGGATTCTGCGAGTTCAACCATGTCGGGCAGCCGGCTGTCGAGCTCGTTCATTTCGGGCTGGTCCCAGCTTTTCAAGGCAAGCGGCTTGGGTCGTTCCTGCTCGACCTGGCGTTGCGCGCGGCGTGGTCGCATCGGCCGCAAAGGCTTTGGCTTCATACCGATCCTTATGATCATCCAGCCGCGCAATCGGTCTATGGACGCGCCGGATTCAGCGCCTACGCGCGACGGGTGGAAGCCTTTCCGGATTAGGCAGTCCCGCTTTCCAGCGCCGCGAGTGATCGCTCGATGTTCTGCCTCGCCTTGGGCTCGAACCGATTCTGGAACTCCGTCGTACGGAAGATGTGCGGGCGGGCGAGGAAGCTCTTTAGCACGGCCGAGCGACCGGCGCGCCACATCGGTTCCTCCACCCAGCCATATTCCAGCCGGACCGCCTGCTCATAGGCATCGAAGACCGCAGGTTCGGCGCCGAGGATCGCCAGATCCATGTCGAGCAGAAGAGCGGCGTCGCTGAGTGCGTCCTCATCGCGCAAAGGCGGCAACTGGTGGGTGGCGGTGGCGTTGATCATTGCCGCTATGCGGGCGAGGCGACCAGGATCGACGCGCCCGGCGAGCCTTTTCTCGGCCAGTTGGGCGCTTTTTGCCTCATTGTCCTTGGCGCGGCTGTCATAAATGGCGTCGTGAAACCAGATCGCCGCCTCGACGGCCTGCGGATCATCGAGCAGGCCCCGGTATTCGTCAGCCAGCGCCAGCATCGCCTCGATGTGGGACAGGCCGTGATAGTGGCGATCTTCGGCGCTATAGAGCGCCGCAAGCTCGCTTTTCAGCGCCTCGTCGATCAAGGGTTCGTTTTCCATCGTCGCTTGAATCTGCGTGAACCAGGTCCATTTGACAAAGCACTAAGGAAAATTGAGTTCAACCGTGCTATGATTTCGCTTATATGTGCCGCCCGAGAATGAGCAAGGCCGGAGACCGTCGATGAACAGCATTACGATTGCCCGCCCCAGCATGGTGCAGCCGGTCGATCCGATCTGGCGGTCGATCCGCGACGAGGCGATGGAGGCGGTGAACCGCGATCCCTTGCTTGCGGCCTTCCTGTATTCGACCATCCTCAACCAGGAGAGCCTGGAAGAAGCGGTGATCCACCGGCTTGCCGAGCGCCTGGCGCATCAGGACATCGGCTCCGATCTCATCCGCCAGACCTTCAAGGCGATGCTGGACGACGATCCGGAGTGGAGCACGACGGTTCGTGTCGACATCCAGGCCTATTACGACCGCGACCCGGCCTGCGACCGCTTCATCATGCCGGTTCTCTATTTCAAGGGTTTTCATGCCATCCAGACGCACCGGCTGGCGCATTGGCTGTGGAACCATGGCCGCAGGGATTTCGCGCTCTATCTGCAGAGCCGCTCGTCCTCGGTGTTCCAGACCGACATCAATCCAGCCGCCCGCATCGGCAAGGGCATCTTCCTCGACCATGCTACGGGCCTGGTCGTCGGCCAGACGGCCGTCATCGAGGATGACGTGTCGATCCTGCATGGGGTGACGCTGGGCGGCACCGGCAAGGCCAATGGCGACCGCCATCCGAAGATCCGCCGGGGCGTGCTGATCGGCGCCGGCGCCAAGATCCTCGGCAATATCGAGATCGGCCATTGCTCGAAGATCGCGGCGGGCTCGGTGGTGCTGTCGCCCGTGCCGCACAACAAGACGGTCGCCGGCGTGCCCGCGCGCGTCGTCGGCGAGACCGGCTGCGACCAGCCTTCGCGGCAGATGGACCAGCTCCTGCCGTCGCAGAGCATGGACCACGTGGTCAGCTTCGACATCTGACCGAGGCCTACCGGCGGCGGCTGAACGGGCCGCCGGTTCCGCTTGGCTGTTCTCCCATGTTATCCTGCCGGCTTGCCTTTACATGGCCATCGTTGGCGTGTCAGAAGCGCGTTCCCACGAACAAGGCCGACATTTCGGAGAAGACTTTTGAAGCCTGACGAAATCAGAAAGCTGGACGCCTATTTCAAGCGCGTCTTCCAGAACCCAAAGCTGCAGGTCAAGGCGCGCCCGCGCAAGGAAGACTCGGCCGAGGTCTATGTCGGCGACGAATTCCTCGGCATCGTCTTCAAGGACGAGGACGACGGCGACTATAACTTCTCGATGGCCATTCTCGACATCGACCTGGGCTAAGCCAGCAACAGGCGCGGTCGGTACGCGGCAACGCAGCCCGGCCGACTGCAACCCGCAGGCGAGTGCCGCCTAATCCTGGCAATGCCGGGGAATGTGCACCCGATGCCAGCTGGTGGAACCTTCCCGCACCACCACCCGGCGCGCCACCGTACCGTATGAAGGCGGGATTTCCCGGATGCGGACTTGCTGCGGCCGCACCAGCACTTCGTGGGCAACCGCTTCATACTCCGCCGGCTGAACGACACGCCGGACGCGCTCCGGCTGGACCACGACGGTTTCGGCGACGCGCGCATAGCGGGCCTTGCGCCATACCTTGCACAGCACCTTGCGGCCATGGATGACGCGCCACTCCCAGGCATAGCGACCACCTGTCCGCCGGGGCTCAGCATCACATCCTCGTAGACGGTGTCATAAAGCGCCGGCCTGTGGATCGGCTCGTAGCATTCGAGCGCGCGGCTGCCGGCGGCGGTTCCTGAGACGCTGGCAAGCGTCGCGACCGCCGCCAGCGATACGGAGTGTTTGCGGATCATGACATTCCCCCGTTGAAAAAGGACACCTTCACAACGCAGGACTGTAGCGGAAGGTCCGCGATCGGACAGTGATTTCAAGGCTTTTCGTTAAGCGCGCGGTTAAGGAATTGCTACCTTGCGGATGGCTTCGTGCGGCCAACCAGGACCGAAGCCGTCGCGCGCGATCAAATCAGCGGTATTTCCCGGGCCTGCCGCGCTTTACTCGACTTAACCAGATGGCTAGGAGGGGCGGCCTTGCGCTAGGGTGAGCCGGCATCCTATTTAGGTCGTAACCGATCCAGAACGATTCCGCGCCATTGCTCGTATAACAAGGTGCCGGAAATCCATCTCCAACAAGGGTAGTCCATGAAGAACCCCGTTGAAACCTACATGAACCTCGTTCCGATGGTGGTCGAGCAGACCAATCGCGGCGAGCGCGCCTATGACATTTTCTCGCGCCTCTTGAAGGAACGCATCATCTTCATCACCGGTCCGGTCGAGGACGGGATGGCGACGCTGGTTTGTGCACAGCTTTTGTTCCTCGAGGCGGAGAACCCCAAGAAGGAAATCAACCTCTACATCAATTCGCCGGGCGGCGTCGTCACGTCGGGCATGGCGATCTACGACACCATGCAGTTCATCAAACCGGCCGTGTCGACGCTCTGCATCGGCCAGGCCGCCTCGATGGGGTCGCTGCTTCTGACCGCCGGCCACAAGGACATGCGTTTCGCCACGCCGAACGCCCGGATCATGGTCCATCAGCCGTCCGGCGGCTTCCAGGGTCAGGCGTCGGACATCGAACGTCATGCGCAGGACATCATTAAGCTGAAGCGCCGCTTGAACGAAGTTTATGTCAAGCATACCGGCAAGAGCTATGAGGAGATCGAGCGGACGCTCGACCGCGACCATTTCATGACCGCGGACGAAGCCCGGGATTTCGGTCTGATCGACAAGGTCATCTCGAGCCGCGAGGCCGCCGAGACAGCCACGGCTTCAGCCTGATTTCGGCAGCAAATGACAGCATAACGCGCTTTTGGCGCGGCTTGCGGCATTTCGGCCACATTTGGCTGTTCCCTCAGGCGTTGGGATTGCCTACGTTAAGGCTATGTTGATTTTCGACGGCTTAGCTTTGCATGGGGTTGCTGCGAATCATTGCCGCGTTTTCTGATTTCGTGTTTCGTACGGAATGCGCTGTGTGAGCCGGGACACTGGCGGGGGCGGATTCCCGCGATAGATTGGTGAGACGTCACTGAAAGCCAGACCATCGGCGGGCGTTGGTGAAAGGACAGAAAAATGAGCAAGGTCAGCAACGGCGGTG
Source organism: Mesorhizobium sp. M2A.F.Ca.ET.042.01.1.1 (assembly GCF_003997405.1). Classification (NCBI taxonomy): domain Bacteria; kingdom Pseudomonadati; phylum Pseudomonadota; class Alphaproteobacteria; order Hyphomicrobiales; family Phyllobacteriaceae; genus Mesorhizobium; species Mesorhizobium sp. M2A.F.Ca.ET.042.01.1.1. Next base: position 681 of record NZ_RZRX01000281.1, on the reverse strand, counting down.
GTGATTCAAAGAACACGCTTTACTGCTCGTTTTGCGGCAAGAGCCAGCACGAAGTCCGCAAGCTGATCGCCGGACCGACCGTCTTCATCTGCGACGAGTGCGTCGAGCTCTGCATGGACATCATCCGCGAGGAGAACAAGACCTCGATGGTGAAGTCGCGCGAGGGCGTGCCGACCCCGCAGGAGATCCTCAAGGTCCTCGACGACTATGTCATCGGCCAGCCCTACGCCAAGCGCGTGCTGTCGGTGGCGGTGCACAACCACTACAAGCGCCTCGCGCATGCCGGCAAGAACAACGACGTCGAGCTGGCAAAATCGAACATCCTGCTCATCGGACCGACCGGCTGCGGCAAGACGCTGCTGGCGCAGACGCTCGCCCGCATCATCGACGTGCCCTTCACCATGGCCGACGCCACGACGCTGACCGAGGCGGGCTATGTCGGCGAGGACGTCGAGAACATCATCCTGAAGCTGTTGCAGTCGGCCGACTACAATGTCGAGCGCGCCCAGCGCGGCATCGTCTATATCGACGAAATCGACAAGATCTCGCGCAAGTCGGACAATCCCTCGATCACCCGCGACGTGTCGGGCGAGGGCGTGCAGCAGGCGCTTCTGAAGATCATGGAGGGCACGGTCGCTTCGGTGCCGCCGCAGGGCGGCCGCAAGCATCCGCAGCAGGAAT
>NZ_RZRX01000280.1:0-7626 GCF_003997405.1 Mesorhizobium sp. M2A.F.Ca.ET.042.01.1.1 | reverse complement strand
GGCGCTGTCGATGCCTTCCGGCACCAGGATGGCGCTGACCGTGTCGGAGTGCCATTGCGGCGCCTTGGCGCAAAGCTTCAGGCCCCAGGCGTCGACCGCCTTTCGCACGCCTTCGGCCAGGCGATGGTGGCGGGCGAAGATGTTCTCCAGCCCTTCCTCGGCGATGAGGTCGAGCGAAGCGCGCAGGCCGCGCAGCAACTGCGTCGCCGGCGTGTAGGGGAAATAGCCCGCGTCGTTGGTGCGGATCGTATCCTCGAAGGAGAAGTAGCAGTGCCGGTGCGTCGCGACCCGCGAAGCGGCAAGCGCCTTCTGGCTGACCGACAGGAAGCCGAGGCCGGCGGGCAGCATGAAGCCCTTCTGCGAACCGCTTACGGCGCAATCGACGCCCCATTCCTCCTGGCGGAAATCGATCGAGCCGATCGAGGACACGCCATCGACGAAAAGGAGTGCTGGGTGGTTCGCGGCATCGAGCGCGGCGCGGCAGCCGGCGACGTCGCTGGTGACGCCGGTCGCGGTCTCGTTCTGCGTGCAGAACACCGCCTTGATGCGGTGCGCCTTGTCGGCGCGAAGTCTTTCGGCATAGAGCTCGAGCGGAACGCCGGTGCCCCATTCGCAATCGATGACATCGACATCGAAGCCAAGGCGTTCGGCCATGTCGACCCACAGATGCGAGAACTGGCCGAAGCGCGACATCAGCACCTTGTCACCGGGGCTGAGCACGTTGGTCATCGCCGCTTCCCAGGCGCCAGTGCCGGAGGACGGATAGATGAAGACGCGGCCGGTCTCGTTCTTGAAGACTCGTCTAATGTCCTCGAACAGCGGCAGCGTCAGGTTGGGGAAGGAGGCGGCGCGCATATCCTCCATCGGCAGGTTCATGGCCTGCCGGACTTGCTCCGGAATGTTGGTGGGCCCCGGGATGAAAAGATGCGTGAACCCAGCCATGCGCGAAATTCCTCCGATCGGTTTGGATTGTGGAGGAAGTTTCGTCCTTGCGAGGCTCGCCAACAACACCTTGCCGGGTAAGTTGTCGGCACTTGCGGGTGGGATGATCCCACCCGATCGGCCTACCCGAGGGGCGATTTGGACGTGCGTTGTTTCTCGCTGGAATAGATCGCGACGGCCATGGCGCGATTACGCACGTCCAGCTTGTCGTAGAGATTCTTCAGGTGGTACTTCACCGTGTTCTCGGAAATCCCTGTACGCGTGGCGATCTGCAAATTGGTCCAGCCGTCGGAAAGCACCGCCAGCAGTTCGCGCTCGCGCACGGTAAGCCTGGACAAGGGCGTGTCGTTGACCTTGTTGATGTCGATATAGGGAATGCAGATGCGGCCATGCGCGACCGCCAGGATCGTCTCGAAGATCACCGGCGGCTCGTCGAACTGGAAGCAATAGCCTTGAGCGCCGAGGCGCACGCATTGCTTCAGGATGCCGATGTCATGGTCGTTGGAAAAGATCGTGATGCGCACGCCGAGTTGCCGGCTCTGGACTTCCGTCAGCACGTCGGCGCCATCCATGTCGGCGAGCTTCCAGCCGATGACGGCGACATCGAACTGTGTGGCAGTGGCCATATCCAGGAATTGCGCGCCGCTGTGCACGACACCGAGCAGATCGAAGCGGCCGTCGCATTCCAGCATCTCGCGCAGCGCCGAAACGACGAAAGGATTGCGCTCGGCGACGACCACGCGAACGCGCTGCCCGCCAGCTGTTTCTTCCGTTTTCCGCGACTCGAGGTTCAAGGCCTGCCGCTCACCTTTTCGATTCCACCCATTGGTCGGCCTCTTCGGACCGTGTCATGACAATTCTGCCTCACCGGGGAAGGGGTGCTCTTTCCCCAGCGACATGCGCTGTCGCGTCGGCTGGAGGGATTGTCACAGCCGCGACATGGAGTAGGTCAGCGATTCCGTGGGCAGGATTGCCGCGATATTTCTTCGGCTATTCCGGGCTCTAGCGCGACATCTTCTCAAGACGAATCCTGTAGCCGCGCTATCTGCTGCACAGGGTTTGGATTTCCCGAAAAGCGGTTTCCACTTTTCGGGATCATGCACTAGACCTCATTTCGGGATTCCTCGATGCGGGAGGCGCTGGTGGAAGGCCAGGACAGACAGACGACCGACGTCGCGCCCGCCGAGGAGCATCACGCCGACATCTATGGCGAGGACGGCGCCGTGCGCGCCGCCTTCCTTGCCCAGATCGGCGCGGCGATCGTCGACCGCGACACGATCACCCTCAAGCGCGAAGTCGACGACCTGCACCAGTCGGAACTCGGTGACGTGCTGGAGGCGCTTCATCCCGAACAGCGCCGCACGCTGGTCGAGTTGCTCGGTTCCGATTTCGACTTCTCCGCGCTGACCGAGGTCGACGAAGCGATCCGCATGGATATCGTCGACAATCTGCCGAATGAGCAGATCGCGCAGGCGGTGCAGGAGCTCGATTCCGACGACGCCGTCTACATTCTCGAGGACCTCGAGAAGGAAGACCAGGACGAGATCCTGTCGCAGTTGCCCTTCACCGAGCGCATCAGGCTGCGCCGCGCGCTCGACTATCCGGAAGAGACCGCCGGCCGGCGCATGCAGACCGAGTTCGTCGCCGTGCCGCCATTCTGGACGATCGGCCAGACCATCGACTACATGCGCGAGGACAAGAACCTGCCCGAGCGCTTCAGCCAGATCTTCGTCATCGATCCGAGCTTCAAGCTGCTCGGCGCCATCGACCTCGACCAGATCCTGCGCACCAAACGCGCGGTCAAGGTCGAGGACGTCATGCATGAGACCCTGCATGCGATCCCGGCCACGATGGACCAGGAAGAGGCGGCCCGCGAGTTCGAGCAGTACAATTTGCTCTCCGCCGCCGTGGTCGACGAGAACGGGCGGCTGGTCGGCGTGCTCACCATCGACGACGTGGTCGACGTTATCCAGGAGGAGGCGGAAGAAGACCTTCTGCGCATGGGCGGCGTCGGCGACGAAGAACTCTCTGACACGGTGCTCGCCACATCGCGCTCGCGCGTGCCTTGGCTGCTGGTCAATCTGTTGACCGCTTTCCTCGCCGCGTCGGTGATCGGCCTGTTCGACCGCACGATCGAGCATATCGTGGCGCTTGCCGTGCTGATGCCGATCGTCGCCGGCATGGGCGGCAATGCCGGCTCGCAGACCATGACCGTAACCGTGCGCGCGCTGGCGACCAGAGACCTCGATATCTACAACGCCGCGCGCATCATCCGCCGCGAACTCGGCGTCGGTTTCATCAACGGCGTGGTGTTCGCGGTGCTGATCGGCATGGTCGCCGGATTCTGGTTCCGCGACCCCAATCTGGGTGGCATCATCGCGGCGGCAATGATCATCAACATGTTCGCCGCAGCACTCGCCGGGATCCTCATCCCGCTGGTGCTCGACCGCTTCAAGATCGATCCGGCTGTGGCCTCGGCGGTCTTCGTCACGACGGTTACCGACTGCGTCGGCTTCTTTGCCTTCCTCGGACTGGCGACGTGGTGGTTTAGAGTGCCCTAAATCAACACGGTGGCGTTAATTGACTTTTACGTAAATGCCGTGCGAGGTTGCCGAGGGGTCAGGTGCCGATTCCGGCGCTGCATGGGTATCACGGTAGGGAAGGGCGACGCTGAAAGCGGCGATGCCTTGGCTTGGGAGTGGGAATGCGGGAATATTATACGATCACCGAGCTGACACGGGAGTTCGACGTGTCGACGCGGACGTTGCGTTTTTACGAGGACGAGGGGCTGGTGCAGCCGGTGAGACGCGGCCGCACGCGGCTATTCCGGCCGTCCGACCGGCATCTCATCCGTCAGATCATGCGGGGAAAAAGGCTCGGCTTCTCGATCAACGAGATCCGCGAGATCATCCAGATGTACAAGGAGCCGCCCGGCGAGGTCGGCCAGCTCAAGCTGATGATCCGGCGTATCGAGGAAAAGCGCGAGGATCTGCGCCAGAAGCGGCGCGACCTGGAAGAGACACTGGCCGAGCTCGACCAGGCCGAGGAGTCCTGCGTGGAGCGGCTGGCTGAACTGGGCGTCAATACCTGAAGGGACTGCTTGCTTCCGTTGGACTGGCGGTCGATCGAACCGTGTTCATAATTCTGGCTTGGCTGTTCGCCGCCGCAGTCGTCGTCCACAATCTGGAGGAAGCAATTCTGTTGCCCGCCTGGTCGAAGCAGGCGGGGCGTTGGCATAGTCCTGTCGGGGCGCGCGAATTCCGGTTCGCCGTCCTCGTGCTCGCGGCTCTTGCCATCGGTGCCGCATTGCTCGCCGCCCTGCAAGGGCAGGAAATGATGGGCGCCTATCTGCTGTCCGGCTACGCGCTGGCGATGCTGCTCAATGTGGTCTTTCCGCACCTCCTCGCCACAATAGCCATGCGTCGCTACATGCCGGGCACGGCGACTGCTCTTGCCTTCAACCTGCCGGTCAGCGTCACCCTGCTGCATCGGGCGTTTGAAGAGGGATATATCTCTTCTGCACGTTTTGCGTTGGCGGGGCCAGCTGTCGTGTTGGCGATCGTGCTGCTCATTCCTGCACTGTTTTATCTCGGACGGAAACTATGGCCCTACAGCGAAATGGCATCACACCGAGCGCACCGCTGATCTTGTTTTGCTTAGATCCAGCGCCGCACCCTTTTTGCATAGTCGCGATATTTCTTGCCAAATTTCGCCGCCAGGATCTTTTCCTCCTTCTCGATCGCCAGCTTCTGCGTCGCGAAGGCGGCGAGGAAGGCGAAGATCAGGAACCAGGCGATGCCGGTGATGAAGGCGACGCCGATCAAGAGCAGCGTGTTGGCGAGATACATCGGGTTGCGGGTGATGCCGAAAGGACCCGACGTCACCAGATGGTCGGGCTCGGCATTGGGGTCGAGCGTCGTCTTGGCCCTGAACATGGCGCGGATGGCCGTGATCCAGAGCATGGCGACGCCGAACAGCGCCACCCAGCCGACGCCGAACAGGAGATCGCCAAAGATGTCGCCGATCCAGGGCAGCGGATAAAACATGCCGAGGGCGACGCTGGCCGCGATCGCCACGACATAGATCACCGGCGGCCAGGGAATGATCCCGTGTCTGGGCTTTGCGATGCCCGTCATTGCTGCCCTCCCTGCATCTGGTCCTCGGTCGCGGCGGTGCAGGTTTCCGCAAGATCGGACAGGTGCGATTTCCAGACGCTGGACTGGTCGTTGGCGTAGAGCTTGTCGAGAGACCCTTCGCCCTTCAGCGTGTCCAGCATGCAGCCACAATAGCTCGTACAGAACTTGCTGTCGCGCTGCTGTTCGCACTGCGCCTGGCAGGCCGGCAGGAAGCCGGCTTCCTTGTCCTGGGGACCGGCGGGCATGACCTGCGAGAACAGCCAGACCGAGCCGAACAGAAGCGGCTGATGGATGAGATAGAAGGCGAGGCTGTGGCGGCCGATGAAGGTCAGCGGGTTCGACCAGCGGCCCGGTATCCATGTCCCTAGCCGGGCAAGCAGGCCTGTAACGGAAGCCAGCTTGATCGCGGCGATGCCGGCAAGCACTGCGCCGAACCAGGGAAAGAGCGGCACATAGTCGTTGGAACGCGGGTTGGTGGCGGAAAGGCCGACCCACCAGAGCGCCGGATGATCGAAGAACTCCGACCGCAGATAGTAGGGGGCTGCAATGACGGCGGCAGCGACGATTGCCGTCAGCAGCCAGGGCAGCCTGAGAAAGGCGAGGCCGAGGAGGCTGGCCAACGCGATCTCGTGCAGGATGCCGAAGAAGATGAAACCGTCCGGCGTGACGAGATAGGTGACAGCCGAGATGGCGATCGCCGCCACGGCGACCATGGCGAAGCGCTTCCAGAAGCTGGGCCAGCGGATCTGGCGGCCATGGGCGAGGAAGAGACTGACGCCGACCAGGAACAGGAAGGTCGAGGCAATGCAGCGCGCGTAAAGCTTCCACCAGCCGAAGGCAGTGAGGGCTGGCGCAGTGTAGCCGAAATTTTCGAGGTCCCAGGTGAAGTGGTAGCTCGCCATCGCGATCAGTGCGACTCCGCGCAGGATGTCGAAGGCGGCGATGCGGCCCTGCTTGGGCGCGTCCTGAACGGGTTCGCTGGTCGTTTGAAGGCTCATCGTCAGGCAATCCGATTCAGTCGTGCCAAACGACTATCACGGTTCAAGCCGACGACAGAAGCAGGCGGCCATCAATGCGTTTCATGGCAGCCATGAAATTCCGCTTTAGGCCAGCGGCGGAAAGCCTTTGGCAGGCTTCGCTTTTCGGCCCTCGGGGGTCGGTTTCCTGCTACTGGCCGACGGCTGGTCCGGCCAGATTTGGCAAAATTTGGATGCATGTCGTTGCCCCAAAACCGCAGCACACTTCTGGGCGACATGCATTGTGATTCACGTCCCGGAGGGCCGATGTCCACCCATGTGCGCCATCCGATCTGGCTTCCGGCCCTGCGGCCGGCGGATGCGCGCACCTTCGCCTCGCTCTATGCGGTGGAATCCTTCGCCCGCGCCACGATCTCCAGCGTGATCCCGATCCAGGCCTACGAGATCCTGCACAATGAGCGGATCGTCTCGATCCTCTACACCATCGTGTCGCTGATGGGCCTTTCGGTGACGCTGTTCATGCCGATGCTGATCCGCCGCTTCGCGCGGCGCTGGGTCTACACGGCCGGCTGCGTGCTGCTGGCGATCGGCTCCGCCTTCTTCATTACCCACACGCTGCCCGGACAGATCGCCGGCATGCTCTGCCGCGTCATGGGGGCGAGCGCGCTGTCGATCACGCTGAACCTCTACATCATGGACCACATCCGCAAGACCGACTTCATGCAGGCGGAATCGCTGCGCATGGCCTGGTCGATGTTCGCCTGGACCGGCGGGCCGACGCTTGGCATCTTCCTCTACACGCATTTCGGCATCTATGCCGCGCATGGCGCGGTCGTGATCTTTGCGTTCGCGCTGCTCTGTCTGTTCTGGTTCTACCGGTTGAGCGACAACCAGTCGATCCGGCCCGGCAAGTCGCGTCCCGCCAATCCGCTCGCCAATATAGGCCGCTTCGTCAAGCAGCCGAGGCTCAGGCTTGCCTGGCTGATCGCCTTCGGGCGCTCCTGCTTCTGGACGACGTTCTTCGTCTACGGCCCGCTGTTCATGGTGATCACCGGCGAGGGCAAGCTTGCCGGCGGTTTGCTGGTCTCGGCCGGCAACGCGCTGCTGTTCGTGGCGATCTTCTGGGGCAGGGCCGGCGCACGCTTCGGTGCGCGCCGGGTCATGACCTTCGCCTATTTCGCCATGGCGGCCATGCTGTTCGCGGCAGGCGGCATCGGCGAGGCCGCTCCGCTGCTCACGGCCGCGCTGCTGCTCTTCGGCGCGCTCTTCACCATCGCCCTTGACGCGCTCGGCTCGACCGCCTTCATGCGCTCGGTGCGCACGTATGAAAGGGCGCAGATGGCGGCGGTCTACCGCACCTATCTCGATTTCTCCGAGCTGACGCCGCCGCTCGTCTATTCGGTGGTGCTCACCTTCTTCGGCCTGGGATCGGTTTTCGTCACGCTAGAGCGGGATGAAGTCATTTCCGGTCGTATCCTGCATTGGCGAAGTAGTTTGAGCACTCGGCGGGTGTCGTGCGGTTGAGGATCTCGCCGATCGCCTGACAGACGGTTTCGGCCGTCCGTTTGGCC
>NZ_RZRX01000027.1:0-38441 GCF_003997405.1 Mesorhizobium sp. M2A.F.Ca.ET.042.01.1.1 | reverse complement strand
ATGCCGGCTTTGCCGAACAGATCGCCGGCATCCTGAAGGAAACCGGGCTCGACCCATCCCGCCTGCAGCTCGAGACCACCGAGAGCGTTCTGCTCGAGCACAATGACACGATCGGCGCCGTGATTGCCGCGCTGCGCCAGTCCGGCGTGCGCATCGTGCTCGACGATTTCGGCACCGGCTACTCTTCCCTCAGCTATCTGCGCCGCCAGGCGATCGACAAGCTGAAGATCGACCATTCCTTCGTGCGTCTGCTCGACGAGGACGAAAGCGCCCGCGCAATCGCCAAGACGTTGATCGAGCTGGCGCTGGTCCTGAAGGTCGAGGTGACTGCCGAAGGCGTCGAAACCGACGCGCAGAAGGCCTTGCTGGTTGGCATGGGTTGTCTCCAGATGCAGGGCTATCTGCTGTCGCCGCCGTTGGAGCCGGGCCAGTTGCTTGCGCTGCCGGGTGTTTCGTCAGCCGGCCCGGAGCGTTCCGTTGCTCGGGCCTAGAGCAGTTCGTCGTTTCACGGAAACGGCGAACCGCTCTATCTCTTTGTCTGGACGCAATTCCAGACGGAAAACCGCTTCACACTTTTCCTGGAATTGCTCCCGCCTTACCAGCCAGGCATGATCTGGTTGGCCTTGACCCGCTTCATCTTGGCAAAGGCGAGCGCCGCGAAGTCGAAGCTTCCCGCCTCTTCGCTCACCGGCACGGAAATGTTGTCGAGGCTTTCGGCGATGTGACGGGCCAAGGCGTCGACGATCTCCGGCTGTGAGGTCTGGCCGCGCATGATGCCGATGCGGCAGTCCGGCAACTGGCCGAAGCCGTCAGCCTCGCCGAGCACGCGCATGCCGGGCCTGAGCGCGCATTCCGGCAGCACCGAGACCGCCAGGCCGGAGAGCACGGCCGCGGTGATGACGGTGGCCGAGAAGCTGGAGAACAGCACGCGATAGTCGCGGTTCTGCCGGTCGAGCACGTCGACAGCCGCACGCCGCCAGATGCAGTTCGGCCGGCCGAACGCCATCGGCAGGGTTTCCTGTTCATGCGTGGCGTGGTTGGCCGAGGTGACCCACAAGAGCGGCTCGCGACGCACCACTTCCGACTGGCCGCGCGTGTCGTTATGCGTGACCAGCGCGAGGTCGAGATTGCCGCGCTTGATATGTTCGACCAGCCCCGGCGTCGGCTCGCAGACGACCGTCAGCTCGACACGCGGATTGGAGCGCGAGAAGCGCGCCATGATCTCGGGCAGGAAGCGGTCGGCGTAGTCGTCAGGCGTGCCGATGCGGATCGTGCCTTCGAGGCGCTGGTCGTCGAAGGCGGCCAAGGTCTCGCGGTTGAGGTAGATCAGCCGCCGCGCATAGGAAAGCAGCCGGTCGCCCTCCTCGGTCAGCTTGTTGGTGCGGCCGTCCTTTTCGAACAGCGGCTTGCCGATCCGCTCCTCCAGCCGCCGCATCTGCATCGACACGGCCGACTGCGTCCGGTGCACCTCCTCGGCCGCGCGGGTGAAGCTGCCGGTGTCGGCGATCGAGATGAAGGTTTGCAACTGATCGAGGTCAAGCGGCGCTTTCATCGGTCCAACCTATCATTGATGTTGATGCTAGAGATTAAAAACATTCGTTGGATTAATCAATCGCGCGATGGCAAATTGTCATTGTCCACATGGGAACAGTGCATGTCGCCCAGAAGTGGTTCCCGGTTCTGGGGACAACGACATGCATCACATCAATGAATGGAAACCGGAACGGCGCTTCTCCCAAGGCGCCGATTGGCTGGTTTCGTCCGCTCGACTCCTGGAAGGAGAGACTGAAATGACCACGATTGAATTCGCCTCCGAGACCCCGCGCATCACCACGCGTCCGGCCGTTGCGACGCTTGTGGTCAATGCCATCGCCAACAGCTACCGCGCCTGGAAAAACCGCCGCGCCTTCTATCGCCTTGGCGAGATGTCGGACGCCGAGCTTGCCGATATCGGCCTGACGCGCGGCGACCTCCATGTCGCGATCGACGTGCCCTTCGGCCGCGACCCGACGGCGAAGCTGCGCGTGATCGCCAGCGAGCGCGCCGACACGATTGAGGACCTTGCTCGTCAGGTAGGCTGAAGGGCGGCGTTTTCCTGGATTTTCCGTCGCGCTGAACCTTTTCACGGCTCGGCGCGACCAAGTTCACGCAGGCTCCCACACTCCCTGCCGGTTCCCCGCCGGCCAGCCTGCACATTGCCCGGTTCTCCTCCAGGACCGGGCATTTTTTCGCTTACAGCCGATCGATAAGTTCGATGAGCCATCCACCGGCAAACATCAAAAACCCGAAGGCCAAAAGGGATAGAGCGAATATCCCATAGCCCGCGCGATTGCTCTTATCTACCGGCTTCCACTGTGACGACAGCGGCTTGCCGTACCTCAAGGCGTCACGAATGTTTCCAAACCCAGGTGCGTCACTGGGGTTAAGGAAGTCATATCGATAAACTGAGTAGACAGCGCCGAGCGGCGCTGCACCCATCAAGCCATTGATGACCATTTCACCTAAGGTCATGCTTTGCCGGACCTACCGCCGGTCCATGTCGCGCTTGAACTGGTCGAAGATCGTCTCCACGCCCTTTTGATATTCGTCGCGCTGCTGCGCGCCGGTCTCGAACATCTTGCCGAATATGTCGTCGAACGGGTTTCGCGGACGGCCGCTCGGGTTGGTCTGCGGCTGTTGCGGCGCGCTCTGCTGCGGTTGGCGCTGTTGCGGCTGCGGCGCCGGCTGCCCGCCGGGCGCGCCAAAGCCGCCTCCGCCCTGGCGCAGCATCTCCTCGAAGATCTTGCCGAGCGGATTGTCGCCATAGGGGCTTTGTGTCTGCTGCGGCTGGCTTTGCGGCTGCGCGCCGCCGCCGAACATGTCCTGCAGCACCTTGCCAAGCGGGTTTTCGCCGTAGGGATTGGGCGCTTGCTGTGTCTGGCTTTGCGGCTGTGCCGCGCCGCCGCCGAACATGTCCTGCAGCACCTTGCCGAGCGGATTCTCACCGTAGGGATTGGGCGCCGGCGCCTGCCGCGTTTGCGGCGCGGGCGCGAGGCCGCCCTGCCGCATCATCTGCTCGATGATCTCGCCGAGCGGATTGCCGCTGCCGCCGAAGGCCTGCATCTGCCCCCCGGTCAACTGATTGTTGGTCTGCTTGAACAGCCCGCCCATCATCATTGAGGCCATGGCCGGCAGCATCTGCTGCAACACCTGCTGGCTGAGCCCCGTCGCCTGGGCGGCCTGGTTCGCCACGGCGCGCGACAACTCCTTCGAGCCGAACAGATGGCCGAGAATGCCGTTGCCCTCATCGATGCCTTGCGGCGAAAAGGCTCTTGTCGCATCCTCGAAATATTTGGCGTGCTGCCCACTCGCCATCGCCGTCATGAAGGCGCCCATCCCGTAGGGATCGGCGGTGTTGCGCTGGAGCCCCTGTGAGAAGGCGGGCAGCAGCGCCTGGACCGCAGCCTGCGTCTGCTGCATCGAAAGCCCATATTGCTGGGCTAGCGCCTGCATGCCGGCGCCATTCTGGGCTTGGGCAAAAATGTCGAACAGGGAAGGCATGGGGGTCTCCTCCGGCAGTGTTCTCGCGGGAAAAGACTAGTTCGTTTCGATCACTGATTGAAGCGGCTTTTACCAACCAACCGCGTAGCGAGTAGCGGACGGTTAATAGGCATATTCCATGAACACCGGCTCGATCGAGCCGCCCCAGCGCGTGTGGTAGGCCGACAGCATCTCCTCAGCGCTGGTCGTGCCACGCGACACGACCTCGTCCAGCGTGTTGAGGAACGACGTCTCGTCGTAACCGTCGCGGTTCTTCTTGGCCCGGTTCTTCAGGCCCATGCGCGAGACGGCGAGCACGTCGCGGGCCACGTCGCGCAAGGTGGCGTTGCGGAACGGCGCCGCGATGCCAAGCTCCGGCACGGCATTGCGCATCGCCAGCGCTTCCTGATAGGTCCAGCTTGCGGTCAGCGCCTCGACGGCGTCCAGCGCATGCTCGTCATAGAGCAGCCCGACCCAGAAGGCGGGCAGGGCGCAGATGCGACGCCACGGGCCGCCATCGGCGCCGCGCATTTCGAGGAAACGCTTCAGCCGCACGTCGGGGAACAAGGTGGAGAGATGGTTCGCCCAGTCGCCCATTGTCGGCAGGCCGTCGGGGATTTCATTGCGCGCCGCACCCGCCATGAACTGGCGGAAGGTGTAGCGCGTCATGTCGTGATACTGGCCGTCGCGGATGACGAAATACATCGGCACGTCGAGCGCCCATTCGACATAGTCGGCAAAGCCGAAATCGGGCGCGAAGCAGAATTCGAGCATGCCGGAGCGCTGGTTGTCGGTGTCGCGCCAGATGTCGCCGCGCCAGCTCTGCAGCCCGTTTGGCCGGCCCTCGGTGAAGGGCGAGTTGGCAAACAGCGCCGTCGACAGCGGCTGCAGCTTCAGCGACACCTGCATCTTGCGGCGCATGTCGGTCTCGCTCTCGAAGTCGAGGTTAACCTGGATCGTGCAGGTGCGATACATCATGTCGAGGCCCTTGGTGCCGACCTTCGGCATGTAGCGCGTCATGATCTCGTAGCGCGATTTCGGCATTTTCGGCGTGTCGGCCAGCGACCATTTCGGGCTGCCGCCAAGGCCGAGGAAGCGGATGCCGAGCGGCTCGGCGATCTCGCGCACCTGCGCCAGATGCGCGTTGCCCTCGCGACAGGTCTGGTGGATCGATTCCAGCGGCGCGCCCGAAAGCTCGAACTGGCCGCCGGGCTCCAACGAGATCGCGCCCTGGCCGGTCGGCTCGACAAGGCCGATGATACGGCCGTCATCGATGATCGGGTCCCAGCCGAGCTTTTGCTGCATGCCTTCAAGGATGGCGCGGATGCCGCGCTCGCCGCCATAGGGCACCGGCGCGTGGCCGTCGACATAGAAGGGGAATTTCTCGTGCTCGGTGCCGATGCGCCATTTGTCGCGCGGCTTGTTGCCGGCGGCCAGATAGCCGACCAGTTCGTCGATGCCTTCGATGGGCTGGGTATCGGTCGTGTCGCGCGCCATGAGGCCCCTCCGAGCGCTTTGCCCCGGAAATCGGCATCGACTTCCGCCAGGCGTCCTGCACAGTTCCTATGTGTTACAGCGCCCTTCGCGCGTCGAAAAGCATGCGCGGTGCTGCAGAGGCCGGACGGCCGCCGGCGCTAGATGGACGAAATGCCGGCAGCCGATCAAGCAAAAAATCCTGAGCCAGGCCTCAATGGGATTTGATCACCAGTCGCCGATCGTCGCCTGGATGGCGGCAAGCGCCGCCACCGCCGCCGTGTCGGCGCGCAGGATGCGCGGCCCGAGCGGGATGGCGGTGACGAAAGGCAAGGCCCTCAGCATCTTGCGCTCGTCCTCGGAAAATCCGCCTTCGGGACCGACCAGAAGCGCAAGTTTCTTCTCGCTTACCGCCTGCAGGGCCGGCAGCGGATTGTTGGTCGAGGCATCCTCGTCGCAGAAGATCAGCCGCCGCTCCTTGTCCCAATGGGCAAGCAGCCTCTCCAGTTTCTCCGCCTCGCGCACCTCCGGCACTGCCAGTATGCCGCATTGCTCGGCCGCTTCGACGACATTGGCGCGCAGCCGCTCGATGCCGGGCTTCGCCACCTGCGTGTGCTGGGTGATGACCGGCTGCAGCACACCGGCGCCCATCTCGACGGCCTTCTGCACCAGATAGTCGAGCCGTCCCTGCTTGAGCGGCGCGAAGCAATAGGCGAGATCTGGCAGCGGCGGCTGAGGCCGCTGCAGCTCCAGCACTTTCAACCGGACAGCCTTCTTGGATCTAGCGGCGATCGCAGCCGACCATTCGCCGTCGCGGCCGTTGAAAAGCAGCACCTCGGCGCCTTCGCCGAGCCGCAGCACATGGGCGAGATAATGGCTCTGCTGCTGTCCGGCATCGAATTCGAGGCCGGGTCCAAGATCGTCCGGCACGAACAGCCGCTGCATTTTGTAGTTGGCGCGCATGGCCCAGGCAGGTCCGCAAAAGTGTCCCGCGGTTTTGCGATCAGAACCTGCAAAAAACAAGGGAATCTAGGCAGATATTTGCGGGCCAGCGCTCGAATATTTGCCGACCAATGGGCGAGGCGATGGATATCGTCAAGTGTCGGCGGTCGGATGCCAGGTCGGCACGAAGCCGTGCCGCAAAACGGCAATGGTGGTTGCCGGCGTCAGCAGGCGCAGCGACCGGTCGGTGAAGCGATCGAAGCCGGTTGGACCGGCGTAACCCGCGAAGGACCATTCAAGTGCCTTGCCGGAACGCAACGCATAGGCGGTGTCGCCGTCCGCGATCATCGCTCCATCAGGCAGGGCGCCAAGCTTCGGCACGGTTACGGGAGGCGGCCGTCCACCTGAAGCCAGCCGTTCCCGGTGGAGCCGTTTGTCGACCATCGGCGCGCGCGGCTCTGCGATGCCGAAGGCCTCGCCGAAGCGGGCGACGAAATCGGTCGCCCGTTCGCGCCGGCAGAAGAAACAGGGCCGGTGGCCGGCGGCCAATGCCGTCACCTCGTCGAGGAAGAACAGTTCGGTCCAGCCGGCCTTCCCACCGGGCCGGTTACGGCCCATCGGCTCGCGCCGCACGTTGCGGAACTCGCACACGCAGATGATCCAGGCCGGCAAGGCCCAGCGCTTCCTCAGCAGAGTCCTGGTCTCCGGATCATGGATGATGCCGCGATTGCCGGTGAACAGGCCGCGTTCCGGCACCGCATGGATGGTGCCGAAGGGATCGACCCGGTTCTGCAGTGGCATAGCTTTCTCTCCCGCCGCGCATCTTGGCTGAAACACGGGCCGCATGATATCGCTCGCCCCAGTCTTTTCATGTCAGCAGGATTCTCGATGCGCGTGCTGGTGGTCCAGAACTACGACAATACCGGCCTCGGCCAGGTCGGCGCCGCTCTGGCCGAAGCGGGCGCCGATGTCGACCTGCGGCGCCCATACCAGGGCGATCCGCTGCCGCAGGACGCGGGCGAGCATGATGCGATGGTCGTGCTGGGCGGCGGGCAGAATGCGCTGGCAGACGAGGACTATCCCTATTTCCCGGCGCTGCTTGAGCTGACACGCGAATTCGCCGAGAACGACCGCTCGGTGCTCGGTATCTGCCTCGGCAGCCAGCTCCTTGCCCGCGCGTTTGGCGGCGACAACCACATCGGCGGCGCCACCGAGTTCGGCTGGCACAAGGTCTCGCTGACGCCGGCGGCGAAGTCGGATCCGGTGCTGGCGGCGCTGCCCGAGCAATTCCCGATCTTCGAATGGCACGACGACACCTTTGCGCTGCCTGAGAATGCCGTGCGGCTTGCGGGCAGCGCGGTCGCCGAGAACCAGGCCTTCCGCCTCGGCCGCGCCGTCTACGGGTTCCAGTTCCATTTCGAGGCGGACACGCCGATGGTGCGCGACTGGAGCACCTCCTTCGCGGCAACCATCGCCGAGCGCCATCCCGACTGGAACGACCGGCTCGACGACGAGTTGGCCGGTAACGGCCCCGAAGCCGATGCCGCCGGCCTGGCGATCGCCCGCGCCTGGGTGGCTACCATCTAAGGTACGTTGATATTCAGGTGAGGCCGGCCTGACCTGCATCTCGACACATCCGCGCGGACGCAGCGTGGCATAATTGGCACGCCTCAGCGCCTGCGCCTGGGGATAACGCTCTTCTTTCTTGGTTTGTGTCCGGCCGCTCCCTTAAGAGGGCGCGCTTTGTATCGCCGGTGCAACCGCCATGAACCTTTTGTGTGATCCAGCCGACACACCGGCGAAACAGAATCTGCTTAGAAGCGCGAAATCGTCGAAACATTGAGACGCATTTTATCGTTTCAACGCATTGGTAACCGCCTCGTGCGCAGATGCAGAAAGCTTAACCAGAGATGACGTCCGTGAAAGCAGCTCTCCTGTCTTTTGTCATGCTGTCTGCAATCGTGCTCTGCGGCCTGGGCATCTATGCCGCCGACGCAGCGACCAACCACCGCGCCGTCGACGGCTACGGCGTGACGGCCTCGCTCGACTGAGCCCAATCAAAAATCGGAAGCACGCCCGCGCTGGGATCGCGCTTAGAGCGCTTTGCCTTTGACGTCGATAATCTGCTTGTCGCCGCCATTGACGGCGAGCGCGCTCAGCGTCCCCGATTTCCAGGCGAGCGTGTCGACATTGACGCGGTTGGCCTTCACCTCGGCTTCCGGGACTGGCGTGTGCCCGTGCACGATCACCTTTGAAAAAAGCTCCTGGTGATCGTGGAAGGCGTCGCGGATCCAGATCAGGTCCTGCTGGTTCTGATGGTCGAGCGGCACGTCCGGCCTTATCCCGGCATGGCAGAAGAAGAAGTCTCCGAAACTGACCGAAAACGTCAGCGACTGCAGGAAATCGACATGGCTGCGCGGCACCGCTTTCACCAGCGCAGCGTGTCCTCGCGCGATGGCTTCCGCCTTGCCGTACCAATGGGCGTCACGGACAAGGTCCACGCCATAGGACTGCGCGGTCTGCACGCCGCCATAGTTCATGAACAGGCCGTCCGGCTCGGCATCGGCCAGGAATTCGAGCATGCCGATATCGTGGTTGCCGGCGAGCATGATGTTGCGCGGATCGCGCTTGCGCGCCTCGATCAGGAAATCAATGACGCTCTTTGAATCCGGACCGCGGTCGACATAGTCGCCGAGATGGATGATGCGCCAGTCGGAGGCGGGCGCATGTTCCAGTTGGCTTTCGATGCGCCGGTGCATGGCGGCGAGCAGGTCATGGCGTCCATGTACATCGCCGATGGCGTAAAGCCGCATGTCGTTCGGCCCGCGCGCGTCGAGATAGTGGATACCGGTTCCGGTCAAGGTGAATATGTTCCCAAGGCACAGTTGGGGCCAAGCCTAGTGCCGATCGATGAACAACGCCCTAGCGACGCTACCGATCCCCGCGATCTTGGCGCTACTGCGTCCTAGCGCCGGAGCTGGTCCTTGCCCATGTCGGCGACGAGGCGCTTGCCGCACAGCGCCATCGTGACATCCATTTCCTTGCGGATGATTTCGAGCGCTTTGGTGACGCCGTCCTTGCCCATCGCGCCGAGGCCGTAAAGGAACGGCCTGCCGATATAGGTGCCCTTGGCGCCAAGGCAGAGCGCCTTGAGCACGTCCTGGCCGGAGCGGATGCCGCCGTCCATATGGACTTCGATCCTGTCGCCGACCGCGTCGGCGATCTCTTCCAGCACCGAGATCGAGGAGGGCGCGCCGTCGAGCTGCCGCCCGCCATGGTTTGAGACCACGATCGCGTCCGCCCCGGTCTCTGCCGCCATCAGCGCGTCTTCCTTGTCGAGGATGCCCTTCAGGATCAGCTTGCCGCCCCAGCGTTCCTTGATCCAGGCGACGTCCTTCCACGAGAGGTGCGGATCGAACTGCTCATTCGTCCAGGACGACAGTGAGGAGACGTCGCCCACGCCCTTGGCGTGGCCGACGATGTTGCGGAAGGTGCGGCGCTTGGTGCCTGCGATGCCCAGGCACCAGCGCGGCTTCAGCGCCAGGTCGATGATGTTGGCAAGCGTCATTTTGGGCGGCGCCGAAAGCCCGTTGCGCACGTCCTTGTGGCGCTGTCCCAGGATCTGCAGGTCGAGCGTCAGTACCAGCGCCGAACACTTTGCCGCCTTGGCGCGGTCGATGAGGTTGAGCACAAAATCCTTGTCGCGCAGCACATAGAGCTGGAACCAGAACGGCTTCTTGGTCACCGAGGCGACATCCTCGATCGAGCAGATGCTCATGGTGGACAGCGTGAACGGTACCCCGAACACTTCCGCCGCTTGCGCCGCCAGCATCTCGCCGTCGGCATGCTGCATGCCGGTCAGCCCGGTTGGCGCGAGCGCCACCGGCATCGCCACCTTCTGGCCGATCATGGTCGATTCCAGCGAGCGGTTGCTCATGTCGACCAGCACGCGCTGGCGGAACTTGATCTTGCCGAAGTCCTCCTCGTTGGCCCGGTAGGTGCTCTCAGTCCAGGCGCCGGAATCGGCATAGTCGAAGAACATCTTCGGCACCCTGCGGCGCGCCAGGTCCTTGAGATCGGCGATGGTGAGGATTTCGCTCATGATGGGTCCCCGCTAAATCTGTGCTTAAGAGCGTTTGCGTGTGGGTTCGATGTCGCCGGCGTCGGAGCGCTGTCTCAGCCTCAGCCGGGAGACGCGCTGCCAGTCGCCGCTGCGCTCGGCTTCCGCCATCGAGCGCTCGACATAGGTGATGTGGTCCATCGCCGCCTTGCGCGCCGCGATCGGGTCTGCCGCCTTGATCGCGGTATGGATCGCCCGGTGCTGCTCGAGCAGCGCCTCGCGCGCGCCGGGCACGCCGAACACCAGAAGCCGGTTCTGGAAAACGCCTTCCGACAGCAGACGGTAGCAGGAGCGCAGCGTATGCAGCAGGATGATGTTGTGCGCGCATTCGCACACCGCATGATGGAACTCGACGTCGATCTCCGCCTCGTCGTCGAAGTCGCCGGTCCGGTGCGCCTCCTCCATGCGCGCCATGATGCGGTCGAGCAGCGCAAGGTCCTCCGGCGTCGCCCGCCGCGCCGCATATTCGGCCGCCACCGCCTCGATCTCGCGCCGGTATTCCAGATAGTCGGTCACCGCCTTGCGGTGCGTGGAGATGAGGTCCGTCACCGGCTTGGTGAAGAGCTGGCCGATGACGTCGGCGACATGCGTGCCGCCGCCGGGGCGCGTCGTCAGCAGCCCGCGTCCCTCCAGCGCCTTCAGCGCATCGCGCAGGATCGGCCGCGACACGTCGAACTGGCGCGCCAGCTCGCGCTCGCCGGGCAGCCGGTCGCCGGTGCGCAGCACGCCTTCGAGAATCAGGCTCTCGATCTGCTGCACCACCTCGTCGGCGGTGCGCGAATGCTCGATCCTGGAGAAAATGTCGCTCAAAGGGGCGCCTGGAGAAAGGAACGGATGTCGCCCAGATTAAAGCGTCTGTCGCCAACTGGTCAAATTATTTATCCAATTCGCCCAATGCGGTCGGATCGCTTGCCGCGCGCCGCCATCGCCAGATGCTAATATTTGCTGTTTACGCGTCTCGCCGATTGCCGCAAGACGACCGGGTTGCACGAAGGGTCGAAAACAGGGGGACCAGCCGTGTCCGACGAGATGTCCAGTCTCGAATTCCAGCCGCGCGCCCAAGGCAGCGTCATGGGCTTTCCGGCGCATGAGGGGCGGCCCGGCGCGATTGGCGAGGTCCATGCCCGTCCGCACCCGCTGATCGAAAAACCGCGCGTGCTGATCCAGCTTTCCTTCATGACCGAGGCTGGCGCCGCGGTTGATCATGCCGTGCTGTCGGAGCTTTCGCGGCGGCTGGGAATCGCCGCGCCGGAGCGCAACGCGCGCCACCACGCCATGAAATGGGGCAAGGGCTCGCTGCGGTGGGAGCGGCATACGGAATTCTCGACCTATCTCTGGGAAGGGCCGCTGGCCGAGAATGGCCGAGGGCAGGAGGATTCGCCCTTCGGCAACGGCTTCTCGCCCCCAGGCACGGTGATTTCCGGCATTCGCCTCGAGATCCGCAAATGGACGCAGGCAAGTGAAAGGCTGATCGCCGGCTTCGACCCGACCAGCCTGTGCTATTCGCTGGTGGAGCGCGGCGCCGCCGCGATCATCACCGATTTCCGCCAAGACGGCGACGGCCTGACCCGCATGCTGGTGCTCGATCGCGGCCTGACGCCGGCCAGCACCGGCGCCCTGTCGCAGCGGCTGATCGACATCGAGACCTATCGGACGCTGGCCATGCTCGGCCTGCCGCTGGCATTGACGCTGTCCAGCCGTGCCCGCCGTATCGAGGACCGCCTGGCACAGACGACGCTGGAAATGAAGGCCGTCGAAACCCGCGACAGCCAGACGCTGCTCGCCGACCTCACCGAGCTCGCCGCCGAGCTCGAGGCAGACGCCGCATCCAGCCTCTACCGCTTCGGCGCCAGCCGCGCCTATGACGGCATCGTCACCGAGCGTCTCGAAGCGCTTGATGAGGAGCCGGCGCAGGGCTTTGACACCTGGGCGGGCTTTCTGCAGCGGCGCATGGCGCCGGCCATGCGCACCTGCCGCTCGGTCGAGGAGCGCCAGGCAAATTTGTCGCGGAAACTCACCCGCGCCACCACGCTGCTGCGCACTTGGGTCGATGTCGACGTCGAGAAGCAGAACCGTGACCTGCTCGCCTCGATGAACAACCGTGCCCGGCTGCAGCTGCGCCTGCAGCAAACGGTCGAAGGCCTGTCCGTGGCCGCCGTCTCATACTATGTCGTCGGCCTTATCGGCTATGTCGCCAAGGGCGCCTCGATCTTCGGTCACGTCTTCGCGCCAGAAGTCGTCACCGCCGCCTCCGTCCCGGTCGCCATCCTGCTGGTCTGGTGGGGCGTGCGCCGGGTGCGCAAAATGCATTCCGAGCCGACGAAACATCCGGGCGAGTAGTCTTCCCCCGTGAGGGGGAGATGTCGCCGAAGGCGACAGAGGGGGTCGCCGCGCGTGGAGCGCCGGCGCCTTCCTCTACGACAGAAGACGTCGGCGATCTACGTTAGACGACCCCCTCTGACCGCTTCGCGGCCATCTCCCCCTCAAAGGGGCAGATTCGAGCGCCAGCGGCAGATTGCCGCTGCGGAAGCTGGGCATTACGGTCGCCGCCATATGTGACCAAAGCAGCGTTTGCAACGAAACCGTCAAGCTGGTAAAAGATTTTGACCAGTCAAGCGGGATGACCGATGTCCGGCCTAGCCATGCCCAAGCCAGATGCCGAAACGCTGCGTCGGCGCGCCGAGATCGTCGCCGACATGCGCATCATCGTGCCGGGCGAGGGTGTCGTCGACGCGGCCAATGAAATGCGCGCCTTCGAAAGCGACGGCCTGACCGCCTACCGGCAGTTGCCGCTGGTCGTCGTGCTGCCGGAAACGGTGGCTCAGGTCTCGCGGGTTCTCAAATACTGCAACGAGCGCAACATCCGCGTCGTGCCGCGCGGTTCCGGCACCTCGCTGTCCGGCGGCGCGCTGCCGCTGGAAGATGCGGTGCTGCTGGTGATGAGCCGCTTCAACCGCATCCTTCAAATCGACTACCCCAATCGCATCGTCGTCGCCCAGCCGGGCGTCACCAATCTCGGCATCACCACCGCCGTCGAGCAGGAGGGCTTCTACTATGCCCCCGATCCATCCTCCCAGATCGCCTGCTCGATCGGCGGCAATGTCGCGGAAAATTCCGGCGGCGTGCATTGCCTGAAATACGGGCTCACCGCCAACAATGTGCTGGGTATCGAGATGGTGCTGATGAATGGCGAGGTGGTTAGGCTCGGCGGCAGTCATCTTGATCAGGAAGGCTATGACCTGCTCGGCGTCATGACCGGCTCGGAAGGGTTGCTCGGCGTCGTCACCGAGGTCACGGTGCGGATCCTGAAGAAGCCGGAGACGGCGCGCGCGCTGCTGATCGGGTTCCCGACCAGCGAACAGGGCGGCCAATGCGTCGCCGACATCATCGGCGCCGGCATCATCCCGGGCGGCATGGAGATGATGGACCGCCCGGCGATCCACGCTGCGGAGGACTTCGTCCATGCCGGCTATCCGCTCGATGTCGAGGCGCTGCTCATTGTCGAGCTCGACGGGCCGAGCGTGGAGGTCGATCATCTGATCGGCCTCGTCGAGGCGATCGCCTACAGGAACGGCTCGACCACCTGCCGCATCTCGCAATCCGAGCAGGAGCGGCTGAGCTTCTGGGCCGGCCGCAAGGCGGCTTTCCCGGCAGTCGGCCGCATCTCGCCGGATTATTACTGCATGGACGGCACCATCCCGCGCAAGGAACTGCCGAGGGTGCTCGCCGGCATGCGCGATCTTTCCGAGAAATACGGCCTCGGCGTCGCCAATGTCTTCCACGCCGGCGACGGCAATCTGCACCCGCTGATCCTCTACGACGCCAATGTGCCAGGCGAGCTCGACAAGGCCGAAAGCTTCGGGGCCGACATTTTGCGGCTTTGCGTCGAGGTTGGCGGCGTCTTGACCGGCGAGCACGGCGTCGGTGTCGAGAAGCGCGACCTGATGCCGGAAATGTTCAACCAGATCGATCTCGACCAGCAGATGCGCGTCAAATGCGCCTTCGACCCCAATCATCTGCTCAACCCGGGAAAAGTGTTTCCGCAACTGCGCCGCTGCGCGGAGCTGGGAAGGATGCATGTGCATCGCGGGCAGGTGGCTTTTCCGGACATTCCGAGGTTTTGATGGGGGCGCGGGATCAAAGTTCCTCGCCCCCGCAAAGCGGGGGAGACGTGGCTCGGGCGAAGCCGGAGACGGAGAGGGGAACGCCCTCTCCGCCAAGCCGCCGCTCGCCAGAAAAAATTGCTCGTGCCCGCGAGCTTCGCCACGGTGACAATCAAGCGGAAGCGACCCTCTGGAACGAGCTGAAGGCGAAGAAACTGGGCGGCTACAAATTCGTTCGCCAGATGCCCATCGGCCCGTATTTCGGGGATTTCGCCTGCAGGAGCAAAAAACTGATCGTGGAGCTGGATGGCAGCCAGCATGCGGACAGTCCATATGACAGGCGACGCGACGAATTCATGCGTGGCGAAGGCTTTTCGGTTTGCGGTTCTGGAATTTTGATGTTTTGAAGAACACGAGGAGTGTTTGCGAGACGATACTTGCCGCACTTGAAGGGCGGCTTGCTGAAGATGTGGCTGCTGCCGACCTCAGGTTTGTATTTGCGGCCAAGAAGATCGGAGACAGCGCTCTATGATGGCCCCCTCTCCGTCTCGGGCTTCGCCCGAGCCACCTCTCCCCCGCCTTGCGGGGGCGAGGAACCCAAACTTTTCAAGGTCGCGAGGTCGGCGGTTGGCGTTTCCTCGTCCCCCTGAAATGGGGGAGAGGTGTCCGCGTAGCGGACGGAGAGGGGGCAGCGCTGCCGTATGCGATTGCCCCGGCCTTGCGAGGGCGAGGAACCAGGCCAAGCCATGACCACCTTCACCCCATCCTCTTCCGCCGAAGTCCTCTCCACCATCCAATGGGCGGCCGCCGAGGAATCCCCGCTCGAGCTCCTCGGCCACGGTTCCAAGCGCGGCATCGGCCGTCCGCTGCAGACCGAGCATACGCTCGACCTGTCCAAGCTCACCGGCGTAACCCTCTACGAGCCCGCCGAACTGGTGCTGTCGGCCAAGGCCGGCACGCCGCTCGCCGAGCTCGAAAAACTGCTTGCGGAAAACGGCCAGCAATTCGCGTTTGAGCCAATGGATTACGGCCCGCTGCTCGGCGGCGAGCCGGGCCAAGGGGGCAAGAGCGGCACCATCGGCGGCGTGCTGGCTTCGAACCTGTCCGGCCCGCGCCGCCTCAAGGCCGGAGCCGCGCGCGACCATATCCTTGGCGTCGCCGCCGTCTCCGGCCGTGGCGAGGCCTTCAAGTCGGGCGGGCGCGTCGTCAAAAACGTCACCGGCTACGATCTCTCCAAGCTGATGGCGAACAGCTGGGGCACGCTGGCCGTGCTGACCGATGTCACGTTCAAGGTTCTGCCGGCCGCGGAAACGGAAGTGACT
The DNA here is from genome assembly GCF_003997405.1 of Mesorhizobium sp. M2A.F.Ca.ET.042.01.1.1. Classification (NCBI taxonomy): domain Bacteria; kingdom Pseudomonadati; phylum Pseudomonadota; class Alphaproteobacteria; order Hyphomicrobiales; family Phyllobacteriaceae; genus Mesorhizobium; species Mesorhizobium sp. M2A.F.Ca.ET.042.01.1.1. The sequence goes on along the minus strand of NZ_RZRX01000027.1, from coordinate 22,962 downwards.
TTGGCCGTCCGCGGCCTGCTCGACGAGGCGGCGGTCACCGCCATGGCGCTGGCGCTGGGGTCCAGCGCCGAAGTGTCGAGCGCGGCGCATCTGCCGGAGCGCATCGCGGCCCGTGTCGCCGGCGGCAAGCACGGCAGCGATGCCGCAACGTTGCTGCGCGTCGAGGGGTTTGGCCCCTCGGTCGTCTATCGCATCGAGGCGCTGCGCAAGCTGCTCGGCAAGGCCGGGCCGCTGGAAGAGATCGCCGGCGAGGCGTCGAAGACGATCTGGCGCGACATCCGAGACTGCCGGCCCTTCGCCGATGGCGGCACGCGGCCGGTCTGGCGCGTCTCGATGGCGCCGTCCGAAGCGCATCATATGGTGATGGCGCTGCGCATGCAGGCGGCGGTCGATGCGTTCTACGACTGGCAGGGCGGCCTGGTATGGCTGTCGATGCGCGAGGACGATCCGGAGGCCGATCTGTTGCGCGGCTTGATCCGCAAGCATAGCGGCGGCCATGCGACGCTGGTCCGCGCCTCCGCTCCGCATCGCGCCGCTCTGCCGGTATTCGAGCCGCAGCCGCCGCATCTGGCGGCGCTCTCGGCGCGGCTCAAGGTCGAGTTCGATCCGAAGAATATCCTCAACCCCGGCCGCATGGCGCCGGGCTCCGGCTCTGCTACTCTCGCCCGATCAACACAGGGAGCAGCATCATGAGCAGTACCGACCCAGGACCGAGCAGCGCGCCACGCCAGACCGATCGCTGGCTGGAGCCGGGCCAGACTAACGCGCTGGTCATCTATATTCTCTACCTCGCCAGCTTTGTCATCGGCATCACCGGCATTGTCGGCATCGTGCTTGCCTACATCAACCGCGGCAAGGCCGGCGGCTTCGTCGAAAGCCACTATACGTTCCTGATCAGGACGTTCTGGATCGGCCTTCTCTACGCGCTGATCTCGGTGGTCCTGATGATGCTTGTGATCGGCTTCGTGCTGATGTTGGCTGTCGCCGTCTGGTTTATCGCCCGCTGCATTCTGGGCATCCAGGCGCTGCAGCGCGGCGAGCCCGTCAGGAACCCGCAAAGCTGGCTTCTGGGACAGTAAGGATTTTTGCGTGCAGACCAATTTCTCCCTTGCCCAGCTTGCCGACCCGCATGTCGCGGAATCGGAGAAGATCCTGCGCAAATGCGTGCATTGCGGCTTCTGCACCGCCACCTGCCCGACCTATGTGACGCTTGGCAACGAGCTCGATTCGCCGCGCGGCCGCATCTACCTCATCAAGGACATGCTGGAGAACGGCCGCCCGGCGGACAGGGAGATCGTCACCCATATCGACCGGTGTCTGTCCTGCCTTGCCTGCATGACGACGTGTCCGTCGGGCGTGAACTACATGCATCTGGTCGACCACACCCGCGCCCATATCGAGCAGACCTACAGGCGGCCGCTGCTCGACCGGCTGACGCGCGCAGTGCTGGCCTTCGTGTTGCCTTATCCCAGCCGCTTCCGCGCCGCGCTGAAACTGGCCGGCCTCGGCCGGCCCTTCATCGGCCTGTTCGAAAAACTGCCGGGCCTGAAGCCGGTCGCCGCCATGCTGAAGCTCGCGCCGTCCGCGATCCCACCGGCATCGCCGATGGCGAAACCAGGCACGCATGCCGGGCATGGCACAAAGCGCGGCCGCGTCGCGATCCTCACCGGTTGCGCGCAATCGGTGCTCGATCCAGCCATCAACGACACCACCATCTCACTGCTGACCAGGCTGGGCGTCGAGGTCGTGGTGCCCGAAGGCGAGGGCTGCTGCGGCGCGCTCGTCCATCACATGGGCCGCGAGGATCAGGCTCTTGCCTCGGCCAGACGGAATGTCGACGCCTGGACGCGCGCGATCGACCAAGGCGGGCTCGATGCCATCATCATCACCGCGTCAGGCTGTGGCACCACGATCAAGGATTACGGCTTCATGCTGCGCCTCGATCCGGCCTATGCGCAAAAGGCGGCGCGGGTATCGTCGCTGGCCAAGGACATCACCGAATATCTCGCCGCGCTCGACCTGCCCGAGCCGGTGCGCAAGCCGGGCACCGTCGTCGCCTACCATTCCGCCTGCTCGATGCAGCACGGCCAGAAGATCACGCGCCAGCCGAAGGAGTTGCTCGCCAAGGCCGGCTTCGTCGTGCGCGAGCCGCGCGAAGGGCATCTGTGCTGCGGCTCGGCCGGCACCTACAACATCCTGCAGCCGAAGATTTCAGCCAAGCTACGCGACCGCAAGGTGAAAAACATAGAGGCGACGGGGGCCGAAATCGTCGCCACCGGCAATATCGGCTGCATCACGCAAATCGCGTCCGCCGCGAAGCTGCCCGTGGTGCACACGATCAAACTGTTGGACTGGGCGTATGGCGGTCCGAAGCCGGAAGGTGTTTCCGAGTGAGGGCTGGCGGCGGCAGAGTGATCCTCGTCGCCTCATCCGGCCGCTTCGCGGCCACCTTCTCCCCGAGGGGCCCCGAGGGGAGAAGAGGTCGGCGCCGGCGCTGACAGTCTCCTCTCCCCTCGGGGAGAGGTCAGCCGAGCGAAGCGGAGGCTGGGTGAGAGGGAGTGCCGCGCCTACTCCGCCGCGAGCTGATCCGCCACGCCATAGGTCGCGCGATAAAGCGCGCGCTGGCGATTGAGCGCCACCATCGTGTTGCGCAAGAGGATCGCCACGGTGAGCGGCCCGACGCCGCCAGGCACCGGCGTGATCCAGGACGCCACTTCCTTCACGCTGTCGGTGTCGACGTCGCCGACGATGCGGGTTTCGCCGTCGGGCCCGAACTCGGAATTGATGCCGATGTCGATGACGCAGGCCCCCGGCTTCACCATGTCGGCCTTGATCAGCCGCGGCTTGCCGACCGCGACGAACAGCGCGTCGGCGCGCCGTGCATGCGCCGCCACCGAGCGCGTCATGTGGTGGCACACCGTCACCGTAGCGCCTTCGCTCATCAGCAGGAAGGCGATCGGCTTGCCGACGATCTCGGAATGGCCGACGACGACCACTTCGAGCCCCTTGAGATCGAGGCCGGTCTCCTTCAGCAGTTCGACCGAGGCGGCCGCCGTGCAGGGCGCCAGATCGAGCTGGTTGTAGACGATGTTGCCGATCGAGGCCGGGTGCATGCCTTCGACATCCTTCAGCGGATGCACCGCGCCCTGCAGCGTCTTGATCGGGATATGCGCCGGAACCGGCCGCTGGATGATGATGCCGGTGACGCGCGGGTCGGCGTTGAGGCCGTGGATCGCCGCTTCCAGCTCACCGGCGGTAATGTCGGCGGCGAAGCGCCGCTCCTCGAAGCCGATGCCGGCAAGGGCTGCCTTGGCGCGCTGGTTGCGCACATAGACATCGACCGCTTCGGTATCGCCGACGGTGATTGAGACCAGCTTCGGCGGAAAGCCCTCGGACGCCGCGATCGCGGCGTCTTCGCGCACCGACGCGATGATGCGCTGGGCAACCGGGCCGCCTTTCAGATAGCGGCTGTCGTCGGTCCGGGTCATGGCTGGCACCTCTGCCTTCTGGGCAATTCGAGGAAATCGCGTAAGCAGCGTTGCGTCCAGAATTGCGTGACGATCAGGATTTGTGCACTGCAATAGCAGAGGAGCGCCGGGAAATCAGCCCCGAAAGCGAATCCGTCTGTTTGCGGCGCGACTTGCCGCGCCGCGCGTCAAGGAACCCTCAAGAACGAAAAGGGCAGCGCGGTTGCCCACGCTGCCCTTTCGTGACCGGCCGTATCCCCACACGGCCCGTCCCCCGTAAACTCGACACCGGTTTAAGCACATCCCAAGGGATCGCACTATGACTTGACGGCAACAGCTGGACTAAAAGTGCTGCGCCGTCTAACCGGCTGGTTCGCAGAAACTAGATCACCTCGACCGTGGTTCCGACATTCACGCGCTCGTAAAGGTCGACGACGTCCTCGTTGCGCATGCGGATGCAGCCGGAAGACACCGCGCCGCCGATCGTCCAGGGCTGGTTGGTGCCGTGGATGCGGTATTCGGTGGTGCCCAGATAGAGCGCGCGCGCGCCCAGCGGGTTTTCCATGCCGCCAGCAAGATAGGTCGGCAAATAGCGGCCCTTGGCCGCCTCGCGCTTGATCATCGCCGCCGGTGGGCGCCAGTCCGGCCACACCTTCTTGTCGGTGATCTTGTGCGTGCCCGACCATTCGAAGCCCGGTTTGCCGGTGCCGACGCCGTAACGCCGCGCCTTGCCGTTCTTCTCCACCAGATAGAGGAAATTCTGGTGCGTATCGATGACGATCGTGCCCGGCTTCGCCGGCCCGTCATATGCGACTTCCTGCGGCAGATAGATCGGGTTGATCTGCGGTCGCATCACCATGCGCTTGGCCGGCTGCTGCACGGCTGCCGTCTTCTGCCGGTCGGGCTGCGCCTGGAACAGGCGCTCCAGCGGCTGCTGCGTCGCCTGCCGGGTCGGGCGCACGATGCCCGGCGCGTGGCCAAGCTGCAGCACCCAGGGCGCCGAAAGGTCGGGGCTCACCGTCACCGGCGGCATATCGGCATAGCGGTCATTGGCAAAGGAGGTGGTGGCGCCGGCGGCAAGGATTGCCGCCGCGCCGAGCAGGGAACAAAACGCTGTCTTCATTGGAACGCACCTTGATCGAACTCATCCGGGGCGGAGAGGGCGCCCTCGGTTTCGCGATCCTTAGCGCTAAGCGGCAAGCAAAACATGAATCGGAATGCGTAAAATGCCGCTTTGTCAGTAAACCTTTTGGTGTGGTTACCGGCCGGTTCAGGAATCTGGTAAAGCCACGGTAAAGGCGGCGCCGAGGCGCATTAACGAATGGATCTGCTGACGATGGCAACGGAAAATACCGGCATTCTCGACGGTCCCGACGGCAAGGCGCGCTGCTTCTGGCATGGCAATTTGCCGGACTATCTCCACTATCACGACCATGAATGGGGCCGCCCGGTAACGGAGGATCGCCGGCTGTTCGAAAAGATCTGCCTGGAAGGGTTCCAGTCGGGCCTGTCGTGGCTCACCATCCTGCGCAAGCGCGAGAACTTCCGCGAGGCCTTCGCCGGTTTCGACTTCGACAAGGTGGCGAGGTTCACCGACGCGGATGTCGAGCGCCTGCTCGGCAATGCCGGTATCATCCGCCATCGCGGCAAGATCGTCTCGACCATCAACAACGCCAAACGCGCCCGCGAGATGGTCGACGAGTTCGGCTCTTTGGCTGCCTGGTTCTGGAAGTTCGAACCGGGCCCGGACGAGCGTCCGGAAATCGTCGACCTGGCGCATCTGCGCGCCAATCCGACGACGGCGGTGTCGGTCAGGATATCGAAGGAGTTGAAGAAGCGCGGCTGGAGCTTTGTCGGCCCGACGACGGTCTATGCCTTCATGCAGGCGATGGGCCTGGTCAACGACCATCTCGAAGGTTGTTATTGCAGGGCGGAGGTGGAAAAGGAGCGCAAGAAGCTCAAGCGACCGAAGTAGGCGCTTTCTCCTTCTCCCCTTGTGGGAGAAGGTGTCGCCGAAGGCGACGGATGAGGGGTGCTCCAGCTTGGCACCGCTGGACGAGACGGCAAGTTTGCCAGCGTCTCATTCGCTGGAACACCCCTCATCCGTCTCGGCGCTACCGCGCCGATCCACCTTCTCCCACAAGGGGAGAAGGTCAGGTTGCGAAGCTCAAACGCTGCCGGCACCTGTCAAAAACAACCCGGCCAGGATCGCCGCCACCGCCGCGAAAGCCGGGTAAATCACCAAAAGCCCGGTCACCAGCGCGTCGCGCGCGCTCGGCTTGGCCGCCACAGCCTCGAAAGGCCCTGCCGGCTGCTGCGCCGGCTTCAGCGCCGGAACCCCGGCAGGCTTCAGTCTTGCAGTCTCGCCCTCGATCATATCTTCAGCCGTCGTCATGGCCCCGAACCCCTTGTTTCGGCGCGCTTTGTCGTCGTCGATTGTGTCGGCAGCATGCCGCGCTGGTGGCGGAATTGTTTCAGTTTTCCTTCTCCTCTTGTGGGAGAAGGTGTCGCCGAAGGCGACGGATGAGGGGTGCTCCAGCGAAAGCCGGCGCCTCACTCCGCTGGAACACCCCTCATCCGTCTCGGCGCTATCGCGCCGATCCACCTTCTCCCACAAGGGGAGAAGGAGAGGTCGCCGCCCTTGCCGCTCCAAGCCGCATCGTTTAGGAAACGCCCGCTCGAAGTAAGTCACCACTGACTGGAATCCCCATGGCCGACAAATCCGAAAAGACGAAAGCGCGGTTGCCGCGCGGTTTTGCCGACCGCAGTGCCGAAGACATCCGCGCCGTCGAGAAGATGATGGCGACCATCCGCTCGGTCTATGAGCTTTACGGCTTCGAGCCGGTCGACCAGCCGATGATCGAATACACCGATGCTTTGGGCAAATTCCTGCCCGACCAGGACCGGCCGAACGAAGGCGTGTTCTCCTTCCAGGACGACGACGAGCAGTGGCTGTCGCTGCGCTACGACCTGACCGCGCCGACGGCGCGCTTCGTCGCGGAAAACTTCGACAAGCTGCCGAAGCCTTATCGCAGCTACCGTTCCGGCTGGGTGTTCCGCAACGAGAAGCCCGGCCCCGGCCGCTTCCGCCAGTTCATGCAGTTCGACGCCGACACGATCGGCACCCCGGGCGTCGCCGCCGACGCTGAGATGGCGATGATGATGGCCGATGTCATGGAAGCGCTCGGCATCAAGCGAGGCGACTACGTCATCCGGGTCAACAATCGCAAGGTGCTCGACGGCGTGCTGGAGGCCATCGGGCTCGGCGGCGAGGACAACGCCGGCCGCCGGCTGACCGTGCTGCGCGCCATCGACAAGCTCGACAAGCTCGGGCCGGAAGGCGTCAGGCTCCTGCTCGGTCCCGGACGCTGGGACGGCGGCAAGGAAGGCGAGGGCGACTTCGCCAAGGGCGCCGGATTGAAGGATGCGCAAGCCGAGGCGGTTCTTCTGGCAACGGCCAGGAACGGGCAGGCCGCCCAGGACGCCAGCGTCAATGCCAATGCAGTCTATCAGGAAGGCGTTGGCGAACTCGCAACGATCGAGGCCCTGGTTAGAGCCGCGAGCTACGACGAAGACCGCATCGTGATGGACCGCTCCGTCGTGCGCGGCCTCGAATACTACACCGGCCCTGTCTTTGAGGCCGAGCTCCTGGCCGAGATCCCTAACGATGAAGGTCAGATCGTGCGTTTCGGTTCGGTTGGCGGCGGTGGTCGCTATGACGGGCTGGTCTCGCGCTTCCGCGGCGAGCCGGTGCCGGCCACCGGTTTTTCGATCGGCGTCTCGCGGCTGATGACGGCGCTGAAGAACCTCGGCAAGCTCGACACCTCCGACATCATCGCGCCGGTCGTCGTGCTGGTGATGGACAAGGACACCGAAAGCCTCGGCCGTTACCAGAAGATGGTCGCCGACCTGCGCGCCGCCGGCATCCGCTCGGAAATGTATCTCGGCGGCGCCGGCATGAAGGCGCAGCTGAAATATGCCGACCGCCGCGGCAGCCCAATCGCCATCATCCAGGGCGGCGACGAGCGTGCCAAGGGAGAGGTGCAGATCAAGGACCTCATCGAAGGCGCGCGCCTGTCGGCCGAGATCACCGACAATGCCGAATGGCGCGCGGCAAGGCCGGCGCAGGTGACGGTCGCGGAGGGTGACCTGGTGGCTGAGGTGATGAAGATACTCGCGGCGCAGGCCGAGGAGCGGGCACGTGGCCGATAGGGCGCCGACCTTCCCTTCTCCCCTTGTGGGAGAAGGTGGATCGGCGCGTAGCGCCGAGACGGATGAGGGGTGTTCCAGGGAACGCCCACGTCTCATTTCGCTGGAACACCCCTCATCAGTCGCCTTCGGCGACACCTTCTCCCACAAGGGGAGAAGGGGAGGTGGCGCTCTATGACCTCCCGCCCCACCATCGCCGCCGACATCGCGAAACTCTTCGCCGCCCGCGACACGCACGCGGTCGAAGTCGCCGTGCTGCAGCCGGCCGATCCGTTCCTCGATATGGCCGGCGAAGACCTGCGACGGCGCATCTTCCTGACCGAGAGCGAGACCGGCAAGACTTTGTGCCTGCGGCCCGAATTCACCATCCCGGTCTGCCTCGACCACATCGCCAGCCAGGCCGGCACGCCGCGCCGCTATTCTTATCTGGGCGAAGTGTTCCGCCAGCGGCGCGAAGGCGGCAACGAGTTCTTCCAGGCCGGCATCGAGGATCTCGGCGACAATGACACGGCGGCGGCTGATGCTCGTTCGCTGGCCGACGCGCACGCGCTGCTGTCGCTGGTGCTGCCGGGACGGCCCCTCGCCATCACGCTTGGTGACCAGACCCTGTTCGAGGCGGTGCTGGCGGCGCTTGGCCTGCCGCGCGGCTGGCGCATGCGGCTGGCCCGCGCTTTCGGTTCGGCGCCGATGCTGGAAGCGGCCCTTGCCGATCTCGCCAACCCGCCGCGCAACAGCCAGCTTGCCGGTCCCGTCGCCTTGCTGGTGCTCGACGGTGACGCGGAAGGCCTCGCCGCGCACATTGCCGAAGGCATGGAGGAGGCCGGGCTGGCGACTTCCGGCGGTCGCTCGCCGGCCGACATTGCGCGCCGGCTGATCGAGAAAGCGCAGTTGCGCAGCGTGCGGCTCTCCGATGACGCCTTCTCGGCGTTGAAGGGCTTTCTCGAGATCGACGTCGCGCTCAGCGACGCGACCGCGGCGCTGGAGAAATTCGCCGCCGATGCCGGCCTGTCGCTGGGACCGGCGCTGGAGAATTTCGCCGCCCGCGCCAAGGCGATCGAGGCGCATGGCTTACCGATGGCAGACATCCGTTACGACGCCGCCTTCGGCCGCCCGCTCGACTATTACACCGGCCTCGTCTTCGAGATCGCGGTCCAGGGAGGCGATCGCCCGCTGGTCGGCGGTGGCCGCTACGACCGGCTGCTGACGCTGCTTGGCGCAAAAAAGCCAATCCCTGGTGTCGGCTTCTCGGTCTGGCTCGACCGGATCGAAGCCTTGCGGGAGGCGGCGCAATGATCACGCTGGCGATCCCGTCGAAAGGCCGACTCAAGGAACAATCGCTCGAAGTGTTGGCCAAGGCCGGCCTGGCCGTCACCCTGCCTCAGGACGACCGCAAATACCGCGCCCGCATCGATGGGCTCGACAATGTCGAGGTGGCCTTCCTATCCGCGTCCGAGATCGCCGGCGAGATCGGGCAAGGGTCGGTCGATCTCGGCATCACCGGCGAGGATCTGCTGCGCGAGAACCTCGCCGATTGGGAGGCGCGCGCCGAGATCGTCGCCCGTCTCGGTTTCGGCCATGCCGACGTCGTGGTCGCCGTTCCCGACATCTGGCTCGATGTCGACACCATGGCCGATCTTGACGATGTCGCGGCCGATTTCCGCCAGCGCCACGGCAGGCGGCTGCGGATCGCCACCAAATATTGGCGGCTGACGCAGCAGTTCTTTTCGCTCAAGCACGGCATCCAGGTCTACCGCATCGTCGAAAGTCTTGGCGCTACCGAAGGCGCGCCGGCGGCCGGCCTGGCCGATGTCATCGTCGACATCACCACCACTGGCTCGACGCTGCGCGCCAACCACCTGAAGGTGCTGGGCGACGGTACGATCCTGAAGTCGCAGGCCTGTCTGGTCGCGTCGAAGAAGCAGCGCGACGCGGCGGATGAGGCACGGTTGCGGGAAATCGCAGCCAAAATGGGCGCCTTGGTCGCTTAGCCCTCCCTACCTTCGGCGGGTTTCCACCGCCGTTGCAGGCTGATAGGCTCAATGATCCCGGGAGGAGACGGCGATGGCGATCAAACTCGACGAGCTTATGAACGCCACCAATTTGCGCGGGCATCGCGCGACCTTTATTGCCCCGGCGGGCGGCAAGGCGCATGTCTCGGGCGACCGTTCCGTGCCGTTGCTCGACAAGACCATTCCGGAGCTGTTCTCCGACACGGTGAGCAAATACGCCACGCTCGACGCCGCCGTCTTCGTCGGTCAGGACAAGCGCTTCACCTGGAGCGAGCTCTCGGATGCGGTCGACGCCCTGGCCGCCGGTTTCCTGGCGCTCGGCCTGGAAAAGGGCGACCGCGTCGGCATCTGGTCGCCGAACCGCTGGGAATGGCTGGTGACGCAGTTTGCCACAGCCCGCATCGGCCTCATCCTGGTCAACATCAACCCGGCCTATCGGCTGACCGAGCTGGAATATGCGCTCAACAAGGTCGGCTGCAAGGCGCTGGTCACGGCGGCCCAGTTCAAGACATCCGACTATCTCGGCATGATCGAGACGCTGGCGCCGGAGATCGCCGAGGCGGAGCCCGGCAAGCTCAAGGCGAAAAAGCTGCCGGCGCTGAAGACCGTCATCCGCATGGGCGACGACAACTCGCCAGGCATGTTCAATTTCGGCGACGTGCTGGCCATGGCCGGCCGCGACGAGCACGACAGTCTCGACCGCATCTCGGAGAGCCTGAAGCCAGGCGAGGCCATCAACATCCAGTTCACCAGCGGCACGACCGGCGCGCCGAAGGGCGCGACACTGACCCACGCGAACATCGTCAACAACGGCAATTTCGTCACCTCGGCCATAAAACTCACCGTCGATGACCGGCTCTGCATCCCGGTGCCGCTCTACCATTGCTTCGGCATGTCGATGGGCACGATGGGCTGCGTGTCGAAGGGCGCGACCATGGTCTTCCCGGGCGAAGGGTTTGACGCCGGCGCGACGCTGAAAGCGGTCGCGCAGGAGCGCTGCACCGGGCTCTATGGCGTGCCGACCATGTTCGTCGCCATGCTCGACCATGCCGATTTTGCCGGCTTCGACCTCTCCAGCCTGCGCACCGGCATCATGGCCGGCTCGCCATGCCCGATCGAGGTGATGAAGAAGGTGGTGTCGCTGATGAATATGTCTCAGGTGACCATCGCCTATGGCATGACGGAGACCAGCCCGGTCTCCTTCCAGAGCAGCGTCGACGATCCGCTTGAAAAGCGCGTCTCTACCGTCGGCCGCATCCACCCGCATGTCGAGGTGAAGGCGATCGGCGCGGATGGCGCGACCGTTGCGGTCGGGGAGCCTGGCGAGCTCTGCACGCGCGGCTATTCGGTGATGAAGGGCTATTGGGACGACGCTGACAAGACTCGCGAGGCGATCGACGCCGAGGGTTGGATGCACACCGGCGACCTCGCGACGATAGATGCCGAGGGCTATTGCAACATCGTCGGCCGGGTAAAGGACATGGTCATCCGCGGCGGCGAGAACGTCTATCCGCGCGAGGTCGAGGAATTCCTCTATCGCCATCCAAAGGTCAAGGAAGTGCAGGTCTTCGGCATTCCGGACGACAAATATGGCGAGGAACTCTGCGCCTGGATCGTGCTGAAGCCCGGCCAGATCGCCACCGCTGAGGAAATCAAGGCCTTCTGCGCCGGCCAGATCGCGCATTACAAGGTGCCGCGCCACATCCGTTTCCGCACCGAATTGCCGATGACGGTGACCGGCAAGCCGCAGAAATTCCTGATGCGAGAGGCGATGGTGGAGGAACTCGGGCTGGTGGCGCAGAAGACGGCGTGAAACGGCACTTATGGACAACGAGTTTCCCAATTTCTCTGCGCTGAGAGCCGCCAAGATCGAAAACGTGGATTATCGCATCGTCGTCCGGCGCGGCGCGCGAACCGGCGGTGCGATCGTCATGGCGCCGCATGGCGGCAAGATCGAGCCCCGCACCTCCCTGATCGCCGAGACGATAGCCGGCGGCGATCTCGACATGTATTGCTTTGAAGGGTTGATGCCGGAAAGGAACCGGGAGCTGCACATAACGTCCAGGAACTTTGACGAGGCAACCGCGCTGGACCTGTTGCGGACGAAGTCCACCGTCGTCGCCATCCACGGCCGCCAGGACCGCGACGATCTCGCGACGGTCTATCTGGGCGGCAAGGACGCCGCGTTGGTTTCGGAGATAGCCTGGCGCCTGCAGGAGGCCGGCTTTCAGACGCAAAAGGACAACCATCCCTTTCCAGGCATCCAGGATTCGAACATCGTCAATCGCGGATTGACGGGAAAAGGCGCACAGCTGGAAGTGCCCTTCTCGCTGCGCCGCAGGCTCGGCAACGAGCCGGACCTTCTGGAAAGATTCTGCGGGGCGGTTCGCAAGGCTATCGATACATTCGATGCCCAAAACGGTGCCCGGTCCCCATTCCTGTTTTGAACGGTGCGCTGGGCAGGCAAAGATGGCCGTGAGAGGTGCTCCCCACGCACTTTTCCGCTAAGGTCGCGGGAAACGCACGGCATTCGGGGGCTTGAATGACGGGTTACGGCCGGTCAGTGACTTCCTACACGATGCCACTGGCCGCGCTGGCGCTGGCTCTCGCGGTCAGGGCCAGCGGCGTTTCGGTTGACGAAGGGTCGCTGAACGTCAGGATCCTCGTCGGAGCGCTGTCGAGCGCCATCATGTTCGTCACCATTTTCGTCGTGCTCGACCATGCCGAGGCGCTCGCCCGGCGCGTAGGGGAGCCCTACGGAACATTGGTGCTGACCTTTGCGGTGACGGCGATCGAAGTGTCGATCATCGTCTCCATGATGCTGCATGGAGAAAACAACCCGACGCTGGCGCGCGAGTCCGTTTTCTCGACGGTGATGATCACCTCCACCGGCGTTGTCGGCATCTGCCTCACGCTTGGCGGCTGGCGCTATCGCAAGCAGGCGATCGTTCGGCAAGGGACCAGCGCCTACCTGTCGGTTCTGATCGCGCTGACCGTGATGACGCTTATTCTTCCGACCTACACCCGCACCACGGATCCCGGCACGTTTTCGGCGGCTCAGCTTGGTTTCGTGAGCGTCCTTTCGGTGCTGCTCTATGCGAGCTTCGTGTTCGCCCAGACCGTCCGTCACCGGGAAGACTTCGTCCAGGGACAGGCACACGAAGCACCGATGCGAACCGCCTCCCACGACAGCATTTCCGTCAGCGCCCTGCTGCTGGCAAGCGGACTCATCGGCATTGTCCTGCTCGCCGAGCAGGTCGCCGCGAGCGTGGAGGACGCGCTCGCCGCCTACCAGGTGACCCAGGCCGACAGCATCGTGGGGGCATTGATCGCGGCGCTGGTTTTGATGCCGGAGGCCATCTCGGCGATTCGCGCCTCGTTCAGGAACGAGCTGCAGCGCAGCCTGAACGTCGCGATGGGCTCGGCCTGCGCCACCATCGGTTTGACGATACCGGCGGTCGCGGCCGCCAGCCTGCTGACGGGCAGGGGACTGACCCTGGGGCTCCCGGCCTCCGATGCCGTGCTTCTGGTGCTGGCGCTTTTCATATGCAGCGTAAGCTTCAGCACCGAAAGAACGACGTTCCTGACCGGCATGGTCCATGTCGTGGTGTTTTTCACCTATGTGTTTCTGATCTTCGTGCCTTGAAGGGTGTCGCGAGCCGAGCATCGGGCGCAGGGTTAGCGCCGTCTTGAAAGGCGCTCACGCCGACAGCACCGCCCGGTCCAGCCCGCGTATGATCCGCGCCAGTTCCACGCACTCGTCCTGCCGCACCTTGTTCTTCCGCCAGGCCATGCAGATCATGCGCTGCGGCATCGGCTCCTGGAACGGCACGATCCGCAAATCGGGCATGACGCCGGCGGCACTTGCCGCCATTTCCGGCACCAGCGTGACGCCGAGCCCATGCGCCACCATCTGCAAGAGCGTGGTGAGGCTGGTCGCGCCGTAGCTTGCCATCGCCACCGGCCGCACATTGCCGCAGACGGCCAAGGCCTGCTCGCGCAGGCAGTGGCCTTCCTCCAAGAGCATCAGGCGCTCCAGCGCCGGGCTTTCGGGCGGCACCGGCGGCGAGGCGAAGGCCGGATCGCCGGCGGGAACGGCGAGGAAGAAGCGGTCGGGAAAAAGCTCTTCGGTGACGATCGCCGGCTGATCGAGGGGCAAGGCCGCGATGAAGGCGTCGAGCCGGCCTGATGTCGCTTCCTCGACCAGCGATGCGGTCACCGCCTCGCGCAATTCGAGCTGGAGGGAAGGGTAGTGCTTTTTCAGCTCCGGCAGCACATGCGGCAACAGGTAGGGCGCGACCGTCGGGATGATGCCCAGCCGGAAACGTCCTTCCATGGTCGGGCGGCCGCGCCGGGCAGTCGTCTCGACGTCACGTATGTCGGCCAGAATGCGCTCGATACGCGGCTGCAGGGCAAGCGCCTCGTCGGTCATGCGCACCGTCTTGCCGCCGCGCTCGAACAACAGGCAGTTCAGCCGCTCTTCCATCTCGGCGATCTGCGCGGAAAGCGCCGGCTGGCTGACGCCGGCAAGCTTCGCGGCGCGGCCGAAATGGAGCGTCTGAGCCAGCGCGTCAAAATATTGCATCTGTCGGACAGTGAGGCCAATCATAAGAAAATCCTATCAAATGAAACAGGAAAGGCAATTTGTCTTTATCGGCCGGCCGGCCTAGTCTGGAATCATTCCAGGGTGGCGCGGCCAATGGCTGCCCCCGGGAAATTCCGGGAAAATCAACCTCGGCAAAATTCAACCACGACAAAACCTCGGCAGAATCGGGAGACCCAAGATGGACGCGAAAACCGACGACAACAGCGCTGGCAAATGCCCGGTGGCGCATGGATCCGCACGGACCAACCGCGACTGGTGGCCGAACCAGCTCGACCTTTCCGTTCTCCACCAGCAGTCGAACCTGTCGGACCCGATGGACGAAGACTTCGACTACGCCAAGGAGTTCGCGACCCTCGACCTCGACGCGGTGATCGCAGACCTGCACAAGGTCATGACGGATTCTCAGGACTGGTGGCCGGCCGACTTCGGCCATTATGGGCCGCTCTTCATCCGCATGGCCTGGCACAGCGCCGGCACCTATCGCATCGGTGACGGCCGCGGCGGCGCCGGTGCCGGTCAGCAGCGTTTCGCGCCGCTGAACAGCTGGCCGGACAACGCCAACCTCGACAAGGCGCGCCGGCTGCTGTGGCCGGTCAAGCAGAAATACGGCCGCAAGATCTCCTGGGCCGACCTTCTGATCCTCACCGGCAACGTCGCGCTGGAATCCATGGGCTTCAAGACCTTCGGCTTTGCCGGCGGCCGCGCCGATGTCTGGGAGCCGGAGCAGGACGTCGACTGGGGCTCCGAAGCGAAGTGGCTCGGCGACGAGCGCTATTCGGGCGACCGTGAGCTTCGCGGCCATCTCGGCGCCGTGCAGATGGGTCTCATCTACGTCAACCCGGAAGGGCCGAACGGCAAGCCCGATCCGGTCGCGGCGGCGCGCGACATCCGCGAGACCTTCGGCCGCATGGCGATGAACGACGAGGAAACCGTGGCGCTGATCGCCGGCGGCCATACCTTCGGCAAGACGCATGGCGCGGGCGATGCCTCGCTGGTGGGCGCCGAGCCGGAAGGCGCCGGCATCGAGGCGCAGGGCCTCGGCTGGTCGAGCAAATATGCCTCCGGCATCGCCGGCGACGCCATCACCTCGGGTCTCGAGGTCACCTGGACGACGACGCCGACCAAGTGGAGCAACAACTTCTTCGACAACCTCTTCAACTATGAATGGGAGCTGACGAAGAGCCCGGCCGGCGCCCATCAGTGGACGCCGAAGGGCGGCGCCGGCGCCGGCACGGTTCCGGACGCGCACAATCCCTCCAAGCGCCACGCGCCGGCCATGCTCACCACCGACCTCGCGCTGCGTTTCGACCCGGCCTATGAGAAGATATCGCGCCGCTTCCATGAGCATCCGGAACAGTTCGCCGATGCCTTCGCTCGCGCCTGGTTCAAGCTCACCCATCGCGACATGGGCCCGGTCGTGCGCTATCTCGGCCCGCTCGTGCCGAAGGAAGAGCTGATCTGGCAGGATCCGATCCCAGCCATCGACCATGAGCTGGTGAGCGAGGCCGACATTGCATCGCTCAAGGCCAAGATCCTGGCGTCCGGCCTTTCGGTCTCCGAGCTGGTCTCGACCGCCTGGGCCTCGGCCTCGACCTTCCGCGGCTCGGACAAGCGCGGCGGCGCCAATGGCGGCCGCATCCGCTTGAGCCCGCAGAAGGACTGGGAAGTCAACGAGCCGGCTCAGCTCGCCAAGGTGCTGGGCAAACTGGAAGCCATCCAGAAGGAGTTCAACGCGGCCCAGACCGGCGAGAAGAAGGTCTCGATTGCCGATCTCATCGTGCTTGGCGGCGCCGCCGCGGTTGAAAAGGCGGCGAAGGACGGCGGCACCGAGGTCAAGGTGCCCTTCACGCCGGGCCGTATGGACGCTTCGCAGGAGCAGACAGACGTCCACTCCTTCGCGCCGCTCGAGCCGAAGGTCGACGGCTTCCGCAACTATGCCCGCGGCAGGCTGCCGATGTCGGTCGAGGCGATGCTGGTCGACCGCGCCCAGCTGCTGACGCTGACGGCGCCGGAAATGACCGTGCTGGTCGGCGGCCTGCGCGTGCTCGGCGCCAATGCCGGCGGTTCGAAGCATGGCGTCTTAACCGACAGGCCGGGCCAGCTCACCAACGACTTCTTCGTCAACCTGCTCTCGATGGCGACCGTCTGGGATCCGGCGGCCGGCTCCGAGCCGGGTTCCGACGAAGTCTACGAAGCGCGTGACCGCAAGACCAGGGAAGTGAAGTGGACCGGCACCCGCGCCGACCTGATCTTCGGCTCTCACGCGCAGCTGCGCGCGCTCTCCGAGGTCTATGGTTCAAGCGACGCCAAGGCGAAATTCGTCAAGGACTTCGTCAAGGCCTGGACCAAGGTGATGAACGCCGACCGCTTCGACATCGCGAAGTAAGGTCGTACCTTTCAAGAAAAAAGGCGCGGGTCATGCCCGCGCCTTTTTTGCGTTTCTCGACCGAAGCAATTCCAGGAAAAGTGTTCTGCGGTTTTCCGTCCGGAATTGCTTCAAACGAAAAGACCGATTCAGTCTTTTTCGAAGATGCCGGCCTTGGCGACGACGCCGGCAATCGCCCCGCCGATCAGCGGCGCGACGATGAACAGCCAGAGCTGGCTGAGCGCGGCACCCCCCGAAAACAGCGCCGGGCCGATCGAGCGCGCCGGGTTGAGCGACGTGCCGGTAACCGGGATGATGGCGAAGTGCAGGCCGGCCAGCGTCAGGCCGATCACCAGGCCGGCAAAGGCGGTGGTGTGCTTGGCATTGGTGACGCCGAGGATCACCGTCACGAAGGTGAAGGTGCCGATCAGCTCCCACAGGAAGGCCGAGCTCATGCCCCATTTCGCCTCGTCCCAGCCATTGGCGCCGAAGCCGCCGGTGTGGCCGCCGGCCTGGCCGGAAACGATGATCCACAGCGCCAGCGAGGCGATGATGGCGCCGATGATCTGCGCGATCCAGTAGGGAACGACGTCCTTGGCCGGCATCCGCCCTGCCAGGAACACGCCCAGCGTCACCGCCGGATTGAGATGCGCGCCCGAGATCGGGCCGATCGCATAGGCCGCGGCGATCAGGCCGATGCCGAACGCCAGGCCGATGCCTTCCTGTCCGAGCGGCAGCGCGCCGCCGAAACCGCCCGTGACCACGGAGGCCGTGCCGATGAACACCAACAAAAACGTGCCGAGAACTTCTGCCAGATAAGTCTTCATTGCCCTCTCCTCATAGGATCCGCTTGAACCGCGTTTGGCACGCCGCGAATCACCGTCAGAAGAGTATTCCTGCCGGAAACACTTGGAAAGCTGCGAGATTAAGCTGTCAGGCTTGCTTGTGTATGTCACGTAAGTACATTAGGAAACTTTCATATTCTGGTTGGTTATTCTTGTTTTTTCCGTGGCGCCGCTTGCGATGGAAAAACCGTTCGGGGAAATTGCGTCGCGCTGAAACCCTGTTTCACCGGCAAGCCGAATAGAATTGTTTCAATCCCGGCCTGAAAGGCTTTAAGAGCGGCTGGAACGGATTTGCAGGAGCTGCGGAAAACGGGATGCGATTGGGCGGAAGGCTGGCGGCGGCCATAGAGGTTCTTGAAGACATCGGCCGGCGCCACCGGCCGGTGGCCGACGCGTTGCGCGACTGGGGCCTGTCGCATCGCTTCGCCGGCGGCGGCGATCGCGCCGCGATCGGCAACATCGTCTATGACGCGCTGCGCCGCAAACGCTCGGCCGGCTGGCTGTTCGACGAGGACACGCCGCGCGCCATCGGCTTCGGCGCGCTTCTCTTGGAGTGGGGGCAAACGGCGCAGTCGCTCAACGATGCGCTCGATGGCGACAAGTTCGCACCGCCGCTGCTCAGCGCCGCCGAATTGAAGGCGGCGACCGAGCGCAGGCTTGCCGACGCGCCCGAGGCCGTGCGCGCCGATATCCCGGATTGGTGCGCGCCGCTGCTCGAGCAAGCCTATGGCGACGCATGGGTCGAGGAGGGCGCCGCCCTGGCGCAGCGCCCTCCGCTGGATCTCAGGGTCAACACGCTCCAGGCCGACCGTGCCAAGGTGCTGGCCGAGTTGCAGGGCACCGGCGCGGCACCCGCGGCGATCGCGCCGCATGGCATCCGTATCCCGCCCATCGATGGCGACGGCAGACATCCTAACGTGCAGGCCGAGCCCGCTTTCCAGAAAGGCTGGTTCGAAGTGCAGGACGAGGGCTCGCAGCTCGCCGCGGCGCTCGCGGGCGCCGAGCCCGGCATGCAGGTGCTCGACTATTGCGCCGGCGCCGGCGGCAAGACGCTGGCGCTGTCGGCCGAGATGGACAACAAAGGCCAGCTCTTCGCCCATGACGCGGAGAAGGTGCGGCTGGCGCCGATCTTCGAGCGCATCCGCCGTTCGCATAACCGCAACATCCAGGTCGTCAGCAAGCCGGCGGAGCTTGCGCCCCTTTCAGGTCATATGGACCTCGTGCTGATCGATGCGCCCTGCACCGGCAGCGGCACCTGGCGTCGCCGCCCGGACGCCAAATGGCGATTGACCGAGCGGCAGCTCGATGCCCGCAAGGCAGAGCAGCAGGCGATCCTCGACACGGCCCAGGCCTTCGTCAGGCCGGGCGGCCTGCTGGTCTACATCACCTGCTCGGTGTTCGGGGCCGAAAACGGCGAGCAGGTCGCGGCGTTCCGCGAACGCCATGCAGGCTTTGCGCCGGTCGATCATCGCCAGCTCTGGGACAGCCGCTTCCCCGGCCATAAAGGCGCCGCGCGCATTGCCGGCAACGGTGGTATCTCGCTGTCGCCGGCGCTGAGTGGCACTGACGGGTTTTATTTCCACGCCTTGCGCAAGGCAGTGTGAGGGGCTGCGCGATTTTGCTGCGCTGCAACATAAAAGATTGCCTGTGCTGCCTGCCTCTGCAATAAGCTTCGCCAGCAAAACGTGAGGCGGAGACCATGGCAGCAAAGATCGTACCCGCTCCCGACTTCGAGGAACGCGTCAGGACGTCCTTTGCCCGGCAGAAAGCCATGGCCACCATCGGCGCGGAGCTGACGCTGGTGACGCCCGGTATCATCGAGATCGAGATGCCTTACTCGGCTTCGCTCACCCAGCAGCACGGTTTCCTGCATGCCGGCGTCATTTCCACCGCGCTGGACTCGGCCTGCGGCTACGCGGCCTTTTCGCTGATGCCGGAGAATTCCGGCGTGCTGACCATCGAGTTCAAGGTGAACCTTCTGGCGCCGGGCAGGGGGGAGCGCTTCCTGTTCCGGGGCTCCGTGACGAAGCCCGGCCGCACCATCATCGTCGCCGACGGCCAGGCCTACGCCTTCGCCGCCGACGGCGAGGCCAAGCTGATCGCCACCATGACCGGCACCATGATGACGGTGGTCGGCCGCGATGGAATAGAAGGGTGATGCATGGCTGGTGCAGTTCAGATCGCAGGTAAGGCTGTTCTGTTCGTCGTGGCGGCCGAGGCCGAATACGGCCCGCATCTGAAAAACCTGTTCACGCCGCTGATGACTGGTGTCGGTCCGGTCGAGGCGGCTGTGCGGCTGAGCGCCGAACTCGCGGCGTTGAAGGCCGAAGGAGCGCTCCCGGACCTGATCGTCTCGCTGGGCTCGGCCGGCAGCCGCAAGCTGGAACAGACCGAAATCTACCAGGCCGTGTCGGTGAGCTATCGCGACATGGACGCTTCGCCGCTCGGCGTCGAGAAGGGGGCGACGCCTTTCCTCGACCTGCCGGTGACGGTGCCGCTGCCTTTCGTCATCCCGGGCATCAAGACCGCCTCGCTCTCTACCGGCGGCGCGATCGTCTCCGGCGCCGCTTATGAGGCCATCGATGCCGACATGGTCGACATGGAGACCTTCGCCTGCCTGCGCGCTTGCCAGCTCTTCGGCGTGCCGCTGATTGGGCTGCGCGGCATTTCCGACGGCGCGGCCGATCTCAGGCACGTCAACGACTGGACGGAATATCTGCACATCATCGATGAGAAGCTGGCCGTCGCCATCGGTTTGCTGCAACAGGCGATCGAATCCGGCGCGATCCGGCTGGCATAGGCGCAAAGGGACGGAAGGCCGCAGCGCTGAGCCCATTGCGCCGACTCGTTTCTTTCTCTAAAGGCTCGCCATGACGACGACAGCCAATCACTCCGACACCGTACTGATTGTCGATTTCGGCAGCCAGTTCACGCAGCTCATCGCCCGCCGCATCCGCGAGGCCGGCGTCTTTTCCGAGATCGTGCCGTTCCAATCGGCCGAAGCGGCCTTCAAGCGCATCAATCCCAAAGCCGTGATCCTATCGGGCGGTCCGGCCTCGACCACCGACATCGGCAGCCCGCGCGCGCCGCAGATCGTCTTCGACGCCGGCGTGCCGGTGCTCGGCATCTGCTACGGCCAGATGGCGCTCTGCGTGCAGATGGGCGGCGTCGCCGAAAGCTCCAACCATCGCGAGTTCGGCCGCGCCTTCGTCGAGATCGAGAAGGAGAGCCCGCTGTTCGAGGGCCTCTGGGCGCCCGGCCAGCGCCACCAGGTGTGGATGAGCCATGGCGACCGGGTCATCGAATTGCCGCCGGGCTTCAAGGTGCTCGGCAAGTCGGAAAGCTCGCCCTTCGCCATCTTCGGCGATATCGAGCGCAAGATGTACGGCATCATGTTCCATCCGGAAGTGGTGCACACGCCGGACGGCGCCAGGCTCTTGAGAAACTTCGTCCACAACATCGCCGGCATTGAGGGCGACTGGACGATGCGGGCCTATCGCGAGCACGCGGTCGAAACGATCCGCAAGCAGGTCGGCAAGGGCAAGGTGATCTGCGCGCTTTCGGGCGGCGTAGACTCCTCGGTCGCCGCACTTCTGATCCACGAGGCGGTCGGCGACCAGCTCACCTGCATCCTCGTCGACCACGGCCTGATGCGCAAGGACGAGGCGCAAAGCGTGGTGGAGATGTTCCGCCAGCACTACAACCTGCCGCTGATCCTGGTCGATGCGTCCGACCGCTTCATCTCGGCGCTGGAAGGCGAGGGCGATCCGGAGAAGAAGCGCAAGACCATCGGCCGCCTGTTCATCGAAGTGTTCGAGGAAGAGGCGAAGAAGCTCGGCGGCGCCGATTTCCTGGCGCAGGGCACGCTTTATCCCGATGTCATCGAGAGCGTCTCCTTCTCCGGCGGCCCGTCGGTGACGATCAAGTCGCACCACAATGTCGGCGGCCTGCCTGAGCGCATGAACATGAAGCTGGTCGAGCCGCTGCGCGAACTGTTCAAGGATGAGGTGAGGGCGCTGGGCAAGGAGCTTGGCCTGCCCGAAAGCTTCATCGGCCGCCATCCCTTCCCAGGCCCGGGGCTTGCCATCCGTTGTCCGGGCGGCATCACGCGCGAGAAGCTGGAGATCCTGCGCGAGGCCGACGCCATCTATCTCGACGAGATCCGCAAGGCCGGCCTCTACGACGCCATCTGGCAGGCCTTCGCCGTGCTTCTGCCGGTCCAGACAGTCGGCGTCATGGGCGATGGCCGCACCTACGAGTTCGTCTGCGCGCTGCGCGCCGTGACCTCGGTCGACGGCATGACGGCCGACTTCTACCACTACGACATGAACTTCCTCGGCGCCGCCGCCACCCGCATCATCAACGAGGTCAAGGGCATCAACCGCGTCGTCTACGACGTGACCTCGAAGCCGCCAGGCACCATCGAATGGGAGTGATTTTGCCCATCCCGGCATATCGGCCGGCGCCGCGTCGCTGGAGAACCATCCTGCTCAGTCCTCGTCCTGCCACCTGCGCAGATCCGTATGGTCATGGTAGGCCATGCGATCCGGCGTGGTGATGAACTCCATCGTCGTGCCCCACGGCATGCGGCAGTAGCAGACCTTGTTTCCAGGACCTTTCTCGGTTGCATAGGGAATAGCGCGCGGCGCGATGAGGGGTGTGCCTCCCGCCTTCTCGAAGCGCTCGACCGATGCGTCGATGTCGTCGGTGTAGACACCGAAGTGCGTGATGCCGAAGTCGCTCGCCCGGATCGGCTGGGCTTGCTCGGGACCGTGCATTTCGAAGAGCTCGATGTCGGGTCCGGTTCCGATCTTGACCATCGCCTGCGCACGCACGACCGTTCCGGGGAAAGCGCCGACGGCGCGCTCGAATTCGGGTCCCTGCCGCGGCGGGTCCTGCGGTCCGAAGGACTGGTAGATCACCTGGCCGCCGAAAGCATCCACCAGGAACGATTTTGCTGCTTCGATGTCGGGCACCGTGATGCCGATATGATTGACGCCGCGAATGACGGGTGCGGTCATGACAGTCTCCGTTTTTAGTCGATCCGCCCGGCCCACGACGGGCGCGGGCCCGAGTTTCAATGGGTCTTGAGGAAATCGATCAGAGCGGCGGCGACCTCATCCGGCCGCTCATCCGCGACATAGTGGCTGCACCGGGCGATCGAGCCGCCCGTCACATTGGTGGCGAACTCCTTGAGCATGGGGACCATCTGCGCGCCGAAGCGCTGGTCCCCACCCAGGCCAAGCACCGGTATCTCGAGCGGCTGCTTCTTGTACTCGAGCGCAACCGCATGATCGGCGGCGAGGGTGCGATACCATTCCATGCCGCCACGCGTGCGGCCAGGAAGCGCCATCGCCTTGGCGTAGATCTCGATGTCAGCCGCATTGAAGGTGCTGTGATCGTAGAACCGCTCTGCCATGAAGGTCGAAACATAGTCATATTCACGGCCATGGATCAGGCG
>NZ_RZRX01000279.1:0-7789 GCF_003997405.1 Mesorhizobium sp. M2A.F.Ca.ET.042.01.1.1 | reverse complement strand
GTCACTGACTGGGCTGCAGGACACGGACCGCTTCGTGTCGCTGCTGTCTGCGATTTCGGGCGCGGCGGTACCGGCCCGCGTGCGCCGGCGCCGGGCGCAATTGCAGGACGCGATGCTCGACGGACATTTCCATTTCGGCGGCAAGAAAATTGCCATCGCTGCCGAACCAGACCAGCTGTTCCAACTTGCGACCTTCTTTGCTGGCCTCGGCTCCGAGATAGCCGCGGCCGTCACAACGACCGACAGGTCTAAAATTCTCGAGAAAGTCCCGGCGGTTTCGGTTCAGATCGGCGATCTCGGCGATCTGGAAAGTCTTGCCGTCGGTGCTGACCTGCTTGTCACGCATTCGCACGGGCGCCAAGCATCGGAGCGGCTCCGAATTCCGCTCATGCGCATCGGGTTCCCGGTCTTCGATCGACTAGGCAGCCAGCACAAGCTCGCAATTCTCTATCAGGGCACCCGCGACATGATCTTCGAGGTCGCCAGCATCTTCCAGGCCAACCAACACGCGCCCACTCCTGAGGCGCTTGATCCACTCCGTAATCGAGAAATATCACGATGAACGCTGTTCGCCGCCTCTCGCTGGTCAGTAGTGAGGTTTTCGCCCCGATGCCTGAACGACGTAAGGGCGCATTGCGCGTTGCGATCGCCACTCAGGACATGCAGGACCTCAACGCCCATTTCGGGTCGGCCAGGCGCTTTGCTGTCTACGACGTGACGCGCGAGGAATGGAATCTCGTAGAAGCCGTGGCCTTCGATGACGTGTCCGATGAAAGCGGGGAGCATCGGGCCGAGCGCGATGATCGCATCACGCCAAAGGTGGATGCGCTCAAGGGCTGTCAGATCCTGTTTTGTCTGGCAATTGGCGGCCCTTCGGCAGCCAAGCTTGTCGCGGCAAAAATCCACCCGATCAAAGTGGCGGAGCCCCAATCGATCCCACAGGTGCTCTTGCGCACGCAGATGATGCTCAGGACGTGTCCTCCGCCTTGGCTGCGCAAGGTGCTGGCGCGAGCGGGCATTGCCGAAAAGAAACCGTCCTTCGAGGACGAGGACTGAAAAGAGGAGGACGCCAATGCCTGACCCCGCAATCCCCCCAGCTGTCGCCGAAGACGAGGCGGCTCTTTGCACCCCGTTCGTCAAATGCCTCGTGCGGCTGATCCGTTCTCAGGATTCCTATGGCTCGTGGGAACGCAAAGCGGACGCTGAGCTGCTGGGCGACTTCATCATTACCAAGGAACAGCGCCGAGGGATCCCAATCATCGGAGATCCCGATCCCGACGTGCTGTGGAGGCTCGACAAGTACTACGCCGCCATCGGGCTTGCGATCGAGGAGCGCTGCGGCCTTATGGCATCGCCGATGATCCAGGTGAGCCATGAGGGTTTTGGTCGGGTGCTTTTCACGACCGGACGGCTGGTCGTTTTGTCCAAAACGCTGCGCGATGTCCACCGGTTTGGCTTCGAGACGCTCCTGAAGCTCGCCACGGCCGGTACGAAGCTGGTCGACGATGCGATTTCAGTCATCGAAACCTTTCCCCACGTGGCGCTGGCATGATGGGCGCGATTTTCGAGAAAGGCCATCATGACGGACCCGAGAAACTATGTTGGCCAGTCCCCTCGATCCAGGGACTCGAGGCCGACCAGGTTGTTGGGGTATCGCCGATGAAGAAGCCGCTGGTCCTGATCTGCTCGCAAGATGCCGAGTTCTATCTGCTCTACAGCCACATACTGGAGGTTGACGGTTTCAGCAGTGAGACGGCAGACGGCGCGAAGGCTGCGCTGGCCTTGGCCGAACAACGGGAGCTTCAGGCCGTAGTGCTGGATTGCGACCCAGCCAGCATAAACGGGTCCGCAATTTGCGCCCACCTCAAGCGGGAACCGCGCACCACCGACCTGCCTATCATCGCCCTGATCGCGCCTGGCGCCGAGCACCAGCACCTCGATCTCTTGAAGGCAGGCGTTGAGAGCTTTGTGCGGCCGGTGGCTCCGGCCAAGCTGCTCGACTGCCTGCGGGCGAGGCTCGGGCTGACCAAGCGTGGTCCGAACGGGGTTGAAAACGACAGTTGGATTTGTTGTGGAGGCCTGGAGATGAAGCTCGATGCCCATCGGGTTCGCGGTAATGGCCACGACATCCATCTCGGACGGATCGATTTCAACGTGCTGCGGCTTATGATTGAGGCCCCCGGCAAGGTCTTCAGCCGGGACGAGCTTATCGGGGCGGCCTGGCTGCCCAACATTCATGTCGGTGCACGCACCGTCGATGTCCATATCAGCCGAATCAGGAGGGCGCTGAAAACGGCCTTGCCCGGCAGCGTCATTCGCACCGTCAGGTCGGCCGGCTACTCGCTCGAGAAGCCGGACGACTGAAATCGGTGATCGAACGTGGTGCCGCTCTCTCTTCCTCCTGAGAGCGGTGTTGCCGCTTTGAGGCGCTCCTAACGAAGACCAGGAGAAGCAGGCAAATGGAATTTAAAAGCATATTCAGTGTGACGGGTGCTGATCATTCTGATGAGGACCTCACAACAGCTGCCGGACTGTGTGCCGAGGTCGGCGCGCACCTATCGGTACTCATTATACCGCCTCCATTGCTCTTGATGTTGTCTCCGCCCCCCGAATGGAATACAGGACGTGCACAGGCAATTGCAGTACCGAACTATCGATTTCAGCAAATCGAGAAATTTTCACAGGACGTGACCAGAATGGAAAGACGGTCCGCGGATATCCTCAAAAGGCTGAAAGCTATGTCGCTTTCCTGTGACGTTGACACCGACTATTGCGATCCGGCTAGCCTCGGTGAAGTGGCACGACAGCGGGCGCTCTGCGCTGACCTGACGATCGTTGGAGGAGACCTCCTCAACGATGAGACTCTCGGACCTCCTGTTGTCAACGGCTGCTTGTTCGATAGCGGAAAGCCGGTGCTCATCGTGCCGAAGGGCGTTAAGGCGACGCTGTCGCCTCGACGCGTGCTGGTCGGCTGGGATTCGCGTGTAGAGGCCTCGCGTGCGGTTCGGGAAGCTCTTAGTATCCTATCCGCTGCCAAGGAAGTCTGTGTCGCTATGGTCGATCCAAAGGCGCAAAACAACGGGAAAGGCGCGCAGTCTGGAGCTGACATCGCTGCCTATCTTACTCGGCACGGTGCTCGGGTCTCCGTTGACCTGCTTAAGAGCGCCGGCAAATCGGCGGGCACAGTGCTGACCCAGCACGCGAACGACATCTGTGCTGACATGATGGTTATGGGTGCTTATGGCAGCCGTGGGCTGCGTGAGCGGATTTTCGGCGGTCCGCCGAGCTGGAGCTTTGGGAAGACCACATTGCCGCTGTTTTTGGCTCGCTGATCAGCTCCGTAGGAACACCGATCAGGTCGTAGGACCGCCAACCAGTCCGAAGTCGTCGTCGGTTACCGGTCGGATTGCGGAGACATGGCTGGATCCGCGAACATCTTGCGACGCTTGTCAGAGCCAAACCGGACGCCTCGACTGCTTCACGACGCTCTCGTGAACCAACTCGTGCGAGATCGTCCGCAACGGGCAGTAAAGACGAACGGCTGCAGCAGACCGCAGCCAAGCCACAGGGCGGGTGTACCAGGAGACCCCGCCTCGTGCGCGAACCCTGTTGGAAGGCCCCTTATCAGTACCCGGACGCGCGTCAAATCGGCGGCTGTCCCTGTCAGCCTGCGGTGTGCAAGGGCCGCTGCCGCGGAGCTTCCCCTGCCCGATCGTCGGGCGTGCGACAATGTCGGATTCCAGACGAGCTGGAACTGCGCGAACTCGTTGGTTTGACAGGTCTTTATCCGGCACGCCGCATGCATGGGAGTCTCCGAAAGCATTAAGAGCCGTTATCCATGGTTACGCCCCTCGAAAGAAAGAGCCGCTTCCGTCGTGGCAGGGAAACAGCCACTCCTGGGGTGGAGGCCGGCGCTAGAAGCCGCCGTAAGATCCGGAAGAGCCGCGCGACAGCATCACACACTTTCCTTCTGCTCTTGGGTTCGGATCACGCCGCGCCGCTGTCGATGCCGCCGACATTGAGCCCAAGACCTGGAAGGCGGCACACGCTTTTGCTGTCCTCTCAGTCGGGACCGCGGCTCAAGCATGCCTGTGAGGTTCGCATTGCTCAATGCCCGGCAATCGACGTCAACATGCCGCTGAGTTGGAAAACACTCCTAGAGGAGTAAGGATAAGTGGACCTCTTTTGTATTGGTGTGGGTGCTGGACCATCTAATTTGAGCCTTGCGTGTCAGATACAGGAAGAGATTGCGCAAGGGGCACTGTTCCTGGACCGGGAGGTCGATTTCCGAGGACATCCAGGCAGCGCTTTCGATTGCGCGGAGCTCCAGGTCGGCCACTTCCAGGATCTGGTTACTCTGGTCAATCCGCGATCAGCCTACACATTCGTAAACTACCTCCACGAGAACGGGCGTCTTTACAATTTCCTCAATGCGCAATTTCACGGGGTGCTTAGAGCCGAGTTCGCCCAATATCTCAACTGGGCGTTCCAGAAGAATCCGCTTGTCCGTGGCGGCGAGGCCGTTCGCGAAATCCGCTTTGACGGCGAGTTTCGCGTGCGGACGGACAACGCGGTCCTTGATGCAAGAAACCTCGTCATCGACATAGGCAAGCAGGCGCAAATTCCGCCTCAGTTTCATGGCTGGACTGGACCCAACCTGTTCCACTCATCTGAGTTGGCCCACATCAATCCTGAGGTGCAAAAAAAGCATGTCTGCGTTGTTGGCGGCGGACAGTCGGGAGCCGAGCTGCTACTGCACCTTGTCGGCCGGCCGAAAGAACGGCGGCCCGCGGCGATCACATGGGTCTTGACGCGCGAGATGCCTTTCGACGACCACGCGTTCACAAACGGGCTGTTCACGCCATGCTTCTCGGATCGTTTTGCTGCGATGAGCGAGGTGCATCGACAGCTGTTCCTGCGGCGTTTCGCGCTTGCCTCCGAGGGCATTTCAGAAAGCAAGTTGCGCGCGGTCTATCAGGCGCTCTACCACCACGCCTTTCTCGAGCCACACCAATGCGAGATCACATTGCGGCCAAGTTGCAACGTGTCGCGCTGCATCAATGCCGGAGCAGGGCACAGGCTCACGCTGCAACGCGGCTTGGACAACATCGGAGAAGTAACCGCCGATATCGTCATCCTGGCCACCGGGTACGAGAAACCGCTGCCGGGTTTCCTAGAACCGATCGCAGATCGCCTCGAACAGATCGGCAATGAGCTCGCCATCGGCGAGGATTTTTCGGTGTACTGGGACGGACCGCGAGACCGACGCCTTTTCGTTCAGAACGCCTGCCTTGGACAGCGCGGGCTGGCTGATCCGAACTTTGGGCTGCTGGCCTGGCGAGCGCGCCGCATCCTTGACAGCCTTCTGCGGCGCGCGCCATGCGCCAATCCCGAGCATCTAGGGTTCATCAACCGTCCCTTGACGGAGTGCTGGCCCGACCTCGGAGTCGAACAAATGGGCAGCGGGATATGATTCGTCGATATTGATGATCGGCGGTGGCATTCAGGAAAGATTTCCGCCTCTGGCGGCAAAAGCGGGACGAGCAATATTCCTACGGCGTCAGATCGCTCTGCTCGCGCTTGAGCAAGGTAGCGTCGCGCGACTCCTGCTTGGCGTGAAACAGCAAAGGGCATTCAATCACGATGCAGCTTTACGTGCTGTCGGGCTCAACGCCACGTGGATCGAGCCCAACGCCGCCGTTGGCAACCGCGACGCGAATTATGACGCCGGGCCACATGCGGCGGTGGCTGCAAGGGTACCGAGCCTCTCCCGCACTTTCGACCCCATCGCCGAAGTGCGACTACTCCAGGACGCCGAAGCCGGTCTTATCGCCAGCGGGCCAGCCAAACTCTCACCTTCCTAAACGGCAGCCGCTAAGGTGAGCCGTCGAAAGCCGACATTCAGGTTAACGTCAGCTGGCCGTGTTAGGGCTCGCTTATTCAAGGCGGTACCGGCGCTTGCCGAAGCTAAGAAGGGTTGGCATGCCCTTTGCCGTGCTTGATGTGCGGCAACACGGTGAGAGCTCCGCTGAAGCAAGCGAGAGGGAGCAATGCCCTCGAGACCGTGTCCGATTTTGACTGGAAAATATTCCGCGACAAAAGAGACGAAAGGTGTGGAATGACTTTGGACACCAAGATGGAACTGCGTATGGGGTCCCCGGCTCCTGCGCTGAAAGTGGAGAACTGGCTGCGTGGCGAGCCCCTCACGAGCCTTCGGCCCGGCAAGGTCTACCTCGTTGAATTTTGGGCGACTTGGTGCCGACCATGTGTCCACGCCATGCCCCATTTGATCGAACTGCAGGAGAAATATAAAGACAGCGGATTTGAGATTATCGGAGTCGCAGCTTGCGAAAAGGCTGCAACCGCGGACGAAGCGCGGACCAACGTGGATGCCTGGCTGACCGAGAAGTTCCCGAATCTGAATTATCGGACAGCGTTCGATTGCACTGGCGAAATGAAAAAGCTCTGGCTGGAACCCAGCTCTTCGTTCGGGATTCCCACCTCGTTCGTGGTCGACCGCGACGGCCACATCGCTTATATCGGCCACCCGGCACCTCTCGATGACGTTTTGCCGAAAGTCCTTAACGGCAGCTGGCGCAGCAGCTATGAAGCGAAAGCCGTCGATGCAAAGCGAATCTCGCGTGTGCGCGAATCGTCGCTGAGTCAGCCGATATACGCCAAACTTGGGCCGGCGATGCAGGACGAGGATTGGGCAGCGGCACTATTGGCCATCGAAGAAGGCCTCGCCGTGATGCCAGACTCTTTTGATTTTCGGCGGGTTCATGCGGATATTCTGCTTCACAAGCTGCGCGACATCAAAACCGGCTTGCCGCTTATGCGCGAATTGGTCGAGGACGCGATCAACAAAAAGTTCGAAGCGATGTCTTGGGTGGTGATGGCGCTGAACCAACTCTTCCATCCCACGATCGACAACTCCCATCTTCCGCATGATGATCGCTTTGCGATGGGCAAGGAGCTCTCCGAACAGATCCTGGAACTTAATCCTCCGCAAGGCGATGGAGACTTTAAATTCGGGTGTTACTTTCCGGTCGCTCAGTATTATTACGAGAGCGGCAACAAGGACCGGGCGATCGAGTTGATCGAGGTGGCAATCAAATCGCTGGACCATTCGGAGCCAGTGCCGGACCAAACCAAACAGCGCTACCTCACCTCGTTGCTCCAAGCCCTGGCCAACTACACGGGTGAGCCTGCCTGTCACGCGGGTCTCTGTGTGGCTCCGCAAAACAAGACTTCCGAAACTCAAAACGCTGTCACTTCCTGAGCAAGGATCGCGAAGGGCATGACAATTGGAATTGAACACCGGCAAATCCGCCCGCCCAGGCGCACTTCGCAGCAATAACGTCGATGCCGCAAAAGTGCGCGGCTTGCGGCAGGTGGAATTTCCATTGCGTTTACCTCGGGTCGAACCGCGGCGCAGGCGTTCGCGCCGCGGTGAAAGGTCTCGCATTGGTGGACGTGCTCGAGGTCGGCCACGGGACACTGTTGCGTGGGATCGGCTCGCCCAAGCCATTCCCCGCCCACGCAAGCGCCCGAACCACACATCGCAGAAAAAGAGATCGTCCTTCAAGAGGAGTACTGAAATTGGGGAAAAGCGAAATTCCTCATGAACCGGTTGGCCCTGCTGTCCACGGGGACGGCGAGGCCCTTGCTTCCCCGTTCGTCAAATGCCTCCTGCGGCTCATTCGTACTCAGGATTCCTTCGGCTTATGGGAAGGCCATTCGGATGCCGAGCTGCTGGCCGAGTTCATCATCACCAAGCAACAGCAAC
>NZ_RZRX01000278.1:0-7828 GCF_003997405.1 Mesorhizobium sp. M2A.F.Ca.ET.042.01.1.1 | reverse complement strand
GTAGGGGATGCCGTCGAGCGGCCCGAGCGCCTTGCCCGCGCGGCGGCGCCGGTCGGAAGCTTCCGCCTCCTCGAACATGTTCGGATTGAGGACGGGAGCCGCGTTGAGCGTGATGCCGTGACGGTCGTAATGGGCGATACGCCTGAGATAGGCCGCGACCAGCTCGACACTGGTGACGGTGCCGTCCTCCAGCGCGCGGCGCAGGTCGGCGATCGAGGCTTCGACAAGGTGGAGGGTGGGCATGATGGGCTCTGCTTGGGTGGCGTCTCGCTACCATTGCCCTGCCACGTGTTTACACCGCAAGGGGGCATTCGAGGAATGGCGCCGAGGTCAAAGCTGCTCATCTCCCCCCTTGTGGGGGGAGATGGCCGGCAGGCCAGAGGGGGGCGCGAAGGAACGCGGCATTGCGCATTGGCCCAATGAGAACGCGGTGAGTGTGACAGATGGCTGAATCGAGAAGTCGGCGGGACAGCGCCCCCCTCTGCCCTGCCGGGCATCTCCCCCATTTGGGGGAAGATCAGCCGTCGCCCCGGCTTTCGCCAATCTCCGACGTTGTCGCCTATTCCGGCGCCCCGCAACCGCACCGTCCTATCCCCGCCTGCCGCGGGCCAGTCGCGGATGGTGCGATGGCGGTTGCTTCAGTAGAACGCTGTCCCCAGAAACAGAACGGCCCGTCCTGGCCGCTTACTTGACAGGAACTCGTCGTATGAGATTATCGGACGGGATTTTCGAGGAGAGCAATCGCATGAAGAAGACTTACGAGAAGCCAGTTTTCGTCCGCAAGGGCAAGCTTTCGGCGATTGTGGCGGGTTCTTTGCCCACCCCGGGTTGACGCTGAAATCATCGCCATTTTGAGCATCTATCGATAGGGGACATCCTGATATGAAGAAGACATACGTGAAGCCTGAGTTCGTCCGCAAGGGCAAGCTTTCGGCTGTTGTGGCCGGCTCGCTGCCGGCTCCACAGTGATCGAGAGACCCAAAGCCTGATCTTTCAAGAATCCCCGCCACGGCGGGGATTTCTGTTTTCTCACCCCAGTTCCACCCACACCGGCGCATGGTCGCTGGGGTTTTCCCCTCCCCGCACCTCGCGGTCGATGCCCGCCGCTTTCAGCTTTCGCGCCAGCTTCTTCGACAGCAGGATGTGGTCGAGCCTGAGTCCCGCGTCGCGCGGCCAGCGGTTCCGGCGGTAGTCCCAGAAGGTGTAGAGCCTCTCTTCCCTTGGAAATACCTTGCGCAGCGCGTCGGTCCAGCCCTGGTCGATCAATGCCGAGAAGGCGGCGCGGCTTTCGGGCTGCACCAGCGCGTTGTCGTCATAGGAGCGGGTCTCATAGATGTCGCGCGGTTCGGGCACGATGTTGAAGTCGCCGGCAAGCGCCACCGGCAGGCCGGTATCGAGGAGCTCGGTCGCATGCGCCGCAAAGCGTTGGTGCCAGGCGAGCTTGTAGTCGAATTTCGGGCCCGGCCGCGGGTTGCCGTTCGGTGCGTAGAGGCAGGCGATGACGACGCCGTCGACCGCGGCCTCGATGTAGCGGGCCTGCCGGTCGGCATCGTCGCCGGGCAGCGCGTCGCGCGTCAGCACCGGCTCGGCGCCGCGGGCGAGGATCGCCACGCCGTTCCAGGTCGGCTCCCCCTTCCACACTGCGCCATAGCCGGCGTGCGCAAGCCTTGTCAACGGGAACTGCGTGTCGCGGGTTTTAAGCTCCTGCAGGCAGACGACATCGGGTTTTGCATTGGCCAGCCAGGCGAGCAGGTTTTCCAGCCGGCTGTTGATGTTGTTGATGTTGAAGGTGGCGAGTTTCATTTGCCGAAGACGCCCCTCGCTTCGTCATCCTCGGGCTTGACCCGAGGATCCATGCCGTGACGCATGCCAAGGAATGCGGCGGAGAAGAATATTGCCCCGTCGCAGCGCTCGTATGTAACGGCATGGATCCTAGGGTCTGCGCGCGTCGCTTCGCTCCTTGCTTCGCCCTAGGATGACGAAGCCGAGGGCTGCGCGAACTTAGCCACCATCGTCTCCGCCACCGTCTTCAAATGATCCGCCGTCGAAAAACCCGAGATGGCTTTGCGCGGCTTGAGGTCATGGTCGCCGTCCTCCAGCCAGACCACCTCTATCGCCGAGGAAAGGCCGTAGGTCGCGACCTCCTCATTGGTGCCGAACTCGTCGCGCGTGCCTTGGAAGATCAGCGTTGGCGTCTTCAGGTCAAGGAGATGCTTTGTCCGCAACTGCTCCGGCTTGCCCGGCGGATGGAACGGGTAGCCGAGGCAGGCGAGACCAACGATCTCGCCCTTGGCGAACATCTCGTCGGCGACCATCGAGGCGACGCGGCCGCCCATCGACTTGCCGCCGATGATGAGCTTGCCGGTCACGCCTTTGGCGCGCAGATCGGCGATCGCCTTGATGTATTCAGGGTTGACCGCCTCGGCGCGCGGCGGCGGCTTGCGGTGGCCATAGCGGCGCGCCGACATATAGTGGAACTCGAAGCGCGCGACCTGGAAGCCGGCCGTGCTGAGCGCCTTGGCGGTGGCGGTCATCGAGGGCGAGTCCATCGACGCGCCGGCGCCATGGGCGAGCAGGATGGTGATGGGAGCGGTGTCGAAGCCGTCGAAGAGGAAGTGGGTCATGGATGCGCCAACCTCGCCTTCTCCCCTTGTTGTGGGAGAAGGTGGCCGAGCGAAGCTCGGACGGATGAGGGGTGCTCCAGCTTGACGGATACGCCCGTCGAGATCCTTACTTGCGACAAGGTCACCAGCGCCTCATTCCTTCCAACACCCCTCATCCGTCTCGGCGCTGGCGCGCCGATCCACCTTCTCCCACAAGGGGAGAAGGTTGGGCGCTACCCCGCCGTGCGCGCAATGTGCAAATCCACGAACTGGATTCCCTTCTGCGCAGTCCGCGCCCATTCGGACTCCGCGTCCAGCTCCAGATAGCGCACCCACAGCCGCCGCGCCTCCGTCAGATCGCCCGCATCGAACTCCAGCCGCGCCAGGTTGAACACCGGGTCGGCATAGGTGTTGTCGAGGGCGATCGCCTTCTGCAGATGGCGCCTTGCCGACGCCACCTTGCCCTCGTCGCTCATCAGCCCGGCGAGGTTGAACCAGGCTTCCACAAAGCCCGGATCGAGCTTGATCGCCCGGGCATAGTCGTGCGCGGCTTCAGCGATCCGGCCGGCGCCGCGCAGGCAGTTGGCGCGGTTGAAGGCGGCGATGGCGTCGTTCGGGTCAATTGCCAGGCAGCGTTGGTAGAGCGCGGCCGCATCGTCATGGCGCTCTTCTTCCTCGGCCATCTCGGCCTCGGTGAAGAGCTCTTCCAGCGTATCGTCTTCCGGCGAGCCGAGGTCGAACAGCAATTGGCCGTCGAGCTCGCTCGTCCCATCGTCGAGATAGATCGCGTCCGGGCGGCCATGCTGCGAGCCGAGATTGAGCGATTTTGCCGTGAGCGACGCGACCGGGCCGGAGCGGTGGACCGAACGCGCGATCGCGCCCCAGGCGGCGCCGCTGGCGATCAGGCCGGCATATTTGCGCGCCAGGATCATGTCGCGGAAGGAATAGGGTTCGCCGTCATGCTCGAAAGCGTCGAACAGCGACAGCATTTCGAGATCGCCGCCCGTAAGCCGCGACTGGTCGATCAGCGACTGCCTGGAGAGTGATGAGGCGTCGGGCGCCTTCATCAGGCCGAGCAGGCGCAGGAAGCCGTTCTCGCTGACCAGGGTGCGGCCGGCCTCGCGCTCGGCCTTGGCGCGGCGCTCAATCTCGGCATCGCCGGATTTCGCCTTGGCCAGAAGCGCGCGACCGAACACGACATGGGTGGTGCGGCGGGTGACGCCGCGCCTCAGCTCCGCATGGCGGCGCTCGACCTCGCGCGCGGCGAGCCTGAGCGGAAAGGCGGCCAGCGCGCCGATGACGCCGAAGACGGCGCCGGGAACGATCACCGGCCCTCCCGTCACTTCTTGCTCTTGCCGACGGCCTTCAACAGGTTCGCCTTCAGCGGATTCTCAGTGGCCCCGCTGGCAGCCGCCCTCCTGGCGGGCTTTGCCGGCGCTTCCTCGGCCTTGCTCTTCGACTTGGCCGGGGGCTTGGCCTGCTGCGACAGGCTGGCCTTCAGCGCATCCATGAGGTTGATGACATTGCCGCGCTCGGGCGCCGCCGCGATGATCGGCTTGTGACCCTTGAGCTTCTCGCGGATCATCGCCATCAGCGCCACCTCGTAGCGATCCTCATAGTTCTTCGGATCGAAGTGGGTTTGCTTCTGCTTGATCAGCGCCATGGCAAGCTCCAGCATTTCCGGATCCGGCTTGCCGGCCGGGATGTTGCCGAAATATTCAGCCGTGCCGCGCACTTCGTTGGGATTCCTCAAGGTGCAGACGAACATGCCGTTCTCGCGCGCGCCGATCGTCACCACGCGCTCGCGGCTGGACAGCACGAGCCGCGCAATCGCCAGCTTGCCGGATTTGCGCATGGCTTCGCGCAGCACCGCGAAGGTTTCCTCCGCCATGGCGCCGTCGGGCGCGAGATAATAGGGCGAATCCTGGTAGATGACATCGACCTCGCCCTCGTCGACAAAGGCCTCGATGTTCATCGTGTGGTTGGATTCGATCCGGACCGCGTCGAGATCGGCATCATCGATGATGATGTACTGCTTGTCCTCATACTCATAACCGCGCACCAGGTCCGAGCGCTCGACCAGGCCGAGCTCCGGATCGACCGGCTTCATGTTGATGCGATTGTGCGTCTTCTTGTGCAGCTGATTGAACGAGATGCGCTCGCTCGCGCTGGTGGCCGGGTAAAGCCGGACCGGACAGCTGACGAGGCTGAGCTTGAGGTAACCTTTCCAACTTGCCCTGGGCGCCATGAAACACTCCTACGCGGCCATGCACTGACACTATGTTGGAGCATGGTCCTGTCGCGATCATGCTCTTGCAGCGCTTCGTCCGTAGGACGATTGAGGCTGCGGAAATCCTACACCGACCCGTGATGGTACTGCCGAAATCCTAGCGAAGTGTTTTCTGAGGCCGGTTGGCGCGGAGGATAGTTCAAATTGTAGCTAGCGTCGATGGAGATGGCGCCGCCCTTTTCCTCGCCCCACGAAGTGGGGAGAGGTGGCTCGGCGAAGCCGAGACGGAGAGGGGAATGGCGCGGCGCCGAATGTTTCCGGCGCTTGACCACATACGCTGGCGCTGCCCCTCTCCGGCCGCTGCGCGGCCACCTCTCCCCACTTCGTGGGGCGAGGAACTAGCGCTCCAACGCCGGCAGATCCCTACCCGCCTCGTCGATCTCCGCCCACGGATCGCCAGACGTCTCCAGCAGGCTCGGCAGCGAGGCGTAGTTCAGGTCCTCCGGCGCGTCGATCGTCTCGAGGTCCGTCCAGCTCACCGGCGTGGAGGCCGGCAGATTGGTGCGGGCGCGCAGCGAATAGGGGGCGGCGGAGGTGTGGCCGCGGGCGTTGCGGTGGAAGTCGATGAAGATGCGCTTCTTGCGGTTCTCCTTGCCCATGGTCGTGGTGAAGGTGTCGGGCGCACTTGCCGCGAGCAAGGTGGAAATGGCGCTGCTCGCCTGGTGCAGTTTCTTCCAGTTCTGCTTCCGGGTCACCGGCACGGTGATGTGGATGCCCTTGCCGCCGGAGGTCTTCACGAAGGGCACCAGGCCGAGGCTTTCCAGCCCGCCCTTGATGTGGACCGCAGCCTCCACTACTTCGCGCCACGAGATCCCCTCGCCCGGGTCGAGGTCGAAGACGATCTGGTCCGGCCTGTCGAGTTTTGTGCGGTGCGTGCCCCAGGTGTGGAACTCGACGACGCCGAATTGCGCCAGCGCCAGGTAGCCCTTGGCGTCCTCGACCGAAAGATAGGTTTTCGTCTCGCCTTCCGAATTGACGCTCTCGAACACCGCCACCGAAGGCGGCATGCCGGTGAAAGCGTGGCGCTGGAAGAAGCAGTCCTGCGGTTTTCCCGTCGGGCACCGCACTAGCGACACCGGCCGGCCGATGATGTGCGGCAGCATGAAATCGCCGACCAATGCGTAATAGACGGCGATGTCGAGTTTTGTCGGCCCGGTCTTGCCGAATAGCCGACGCTCCGGATTGGTGACCCAGATGGTGGCGAGGTCGGATTCGGCGATCAGCCGCTTGCGTTTCACCGGCACCGGCGTGGTCAGCCCGCCGACATCGCGCAAGCCGCGAAAGACGCCGTGGCGAATCGCATTGTCGGCGGTGCGATTCGAATAGCGCACGCGCGCCGACAGCAGCGGCTTCACCCAATGCATCTCGCGCATGATCTCGCGCGGCACGCCTTCCGGCGGGCTGGCGCCGGCCGTCAGCCGTTCCAGCCTGCCAAGCAGCTCGGTCGCCATGTCGCGGTCGAAGCCGGTGCCGACCTTGCCGCGATAGTGCAGCTCACCATTCTCGAACTCGGCCATGCCGAGCGCGGCCAGCCCTTCCGCCCGGTCGGAGACGGTGTAACCGGCGATGACGAAATCATCCGTCTTTTGCGCCTTCACCTTGGTCCAGCTCTTGGTGCGGCCGCTCATGTAGATGGCGTCGGCGCGCTTGGAGACGACGCCTTCGAGCCCCAGCTCCGAGGCCTGATCGTAAAGGCCCTGCCCGTCACCCTCGACATGGTCGCTGTACTGGATGGCGGCATTGGCGGCCTGGCCGACGAGCAGCTCGGCAAGCAGCGCCTTACGTTTGATGAGCGGCGCCTTGCGCAGGTCCCAGCCGTCGAGATGCAAAAGGTCGAAGGCGTAGAAATGCAGCTTTGAACCTGCGCCTTCGGCCAGCGCGTCCTGCAGCAGCGCGAAGCGCGAGATGCCCCTGTCGTCGAGCACCATGATCTCGCCGTCGATGATCGCCCGGGCGACCGGCAGGCGCGAAAAGGCCTGCGGGAGATCGCCATAGCGCTTCGTCCAGTCGATGCCGCCACGGGTGATCAGCCGCACCTCGCCATCCGTCACATGCGCCATGGTGCGGTAGCCGTCGAATTTGATCTCGTGCAGCCACAGCTCGCCCGTCTTCTCCGCCGGCCCCTCGCCGCCCGGCGGATTCGGCACCTGGGTGGCAAGCTGCGGCTCGATGCGGCTTGGCGGCGCGGCCTTGAGCGCGCCGGGCAGCGCGCCTGGTTTCAGCGAACCTAGCTTCGGAGGCAGACGTTCCCGCTTCCTCGGCGGCGCCCCCAGTTCCTCGATCCGGCGGCCGGACTTCACGCTTTCCGGCCGCTCGCTCAGGATGTCGCGTTTCGCATCGGCAGCGAGGTCGCGCTCCTTGAACAGCAGCCAGTTCTTCTTGTTCTCGTCCTCGCCGGGCTTGGGCTTCAGGCGCGTCAGCATCCAGCCGCCATTGAGCTTCTCGCCGGCCAGCCGGAACTTGAAGGCGCCGGTGCGCAGGCTTTTGCCGACATCCTCCATCGGCGCCCAGGTGCCAGTATCCCAGACGATCATCGGCCCGCCGCCATATTCGCCCTCGGGAATGACGCCCTCGAAATCGATATATTCGATCGGGTGGTCCTCGGTCTCGACGGCAAGCCGCTTGTCGGCCGGGTTGAGCGACGGCCCGCGCGGGACGGCCCAGCTCTTCAGCACGCCGCCGATTTCGAGGCGCAGGTCGTAATGATCGGCCGTGGCGTGGTGCTTGTGCACGACGAAGCGGTTGGAGCCCTCGGCGGCGAGGCCGCCCGCGGGCTCGGGGGTGCGGGAGAATTCGCGCTTGGCGCGATAGGGTTTGAGGTTGGCGGGCATGGATCAGGCGCCGAAGAACGCAATGGGATACGGCGACCGCCGAGTTCCCTCGCCCTCCTCTCTGTCCTGCCGGACATCTCCCCCTCTAGGGGGGAGATTGGCAG
>NZ_RZRX01000277.1:0-7833 GCF_003997405.1 Mesorhizobium sp. M2A.F.Ca.ET.042.01.1.1 | reverse complement strand
GCTGCCCAAGAGCGGCAGCGCCTTGACGATGCCGCCCGCCGATTCCAGCAGGGCCTCGCGCTCGTCGGAGATGACGATCTTCGGAGCGCTGCGTCCGGCGACATGGGCGACGATCTGCTCGGGCAGATAGTGCACATTGACCACTGCCTTGGCTATGCCTGCGGCCTCCAGGCTGTCCAGCCCCCAGTCGAGCAAGGTCTTGCCTGCGATCTTCACCAGCGGCTTCGGCATCGTGTCGGTGATCGGCCGCATGCGCTTGCCAAGCCCGGCCGCCAGCACCATCGCGGTCGTCGGTTTCATGGGACCCGTTCCTCGAGCAGGCCGTGGGCCATGTAGAATTCCTTCAGGCCGGCCAGCGCCGGATGCGCCAGCGCCCGCCTCAGATAGTCGCGGATGCGCGGCAGGTGTTTCAGATAGTAAGGCTTGCCGTCGCGCTTTTCGAGCCGCACGAAGATGCCGAGGATTTTTGAATTGCGCTGCGCCGCCATGATCGCGTAGGCCTCGGCGAAGCCGGCTTCGTCGAAGGCACCGGCGGCGCGCCGCGCCGCGACATAAGCCGCCACCGTCCGCCGCTCGATCTCGGGCGAGACGGTGACGCGTGCGTCCATGGCCAGGGAGGCGACGTCATAGGCGGCGGGGCCGATCAGCGCGTCCTGGACGTCGACGATGCCGAGCCGGTCGAGGGCCGATCGCTCTGCGCGCCAGATGATGTTGGGCGAATGGAAATCGCGCAGCATCAGCGTGTATTCGCTGCCGGCGAGGCGGTCGAGCACCGCGTTCCATTCCTTGTGATAGCCTGCCCGCAACACGCCGTTTGCCGGCCCGCCGGTGATCCAAGGCACATACCAGTCGACCAGAAGATCGGCTTCGATCAGCATGGCGTCGCGATCGAAAGGCGGCATGTCGTGGAACACGCCGGGCGCCGCCTCCATGCGCGTGGGCCAAGTCCTGCCATGCATCATGGCAAGCAGCTCGGCCGCCGCTTCGTAGCGTTCGGCGATGGGCTGGCCGTCGCCGCTCAAGAAGCCCTCGGAGCCGAGATGCTCGAGGAGCAGAAAACCCTCGTCGAGGTCCTGGGCATGGATCACCGGCACGCTGACCCCGTTCGCCAGCAGCGCCTTGTCTATGGCGACGAAGGCGGCGACGGATTGCGCCGTATGGGCGATCACCGCATAGGGCTTGCCGTCGCGCACCGGCGGCCCGAGCGCGAGGCGCGGTGAGTTCATCAGCACGCGCGGCGCCTGGCCGGGCAGCGACACGATCTCGTAGGATCGGGCGGAGGCATCGCCGACGAAATGGCGGCGGCTGGCTTCGCCCCATCCGGCCGAGACCAGGAAATCGCGCATGGCCAGCGATCGCGCCGCGCGATCATAGGCCGGTCCCTGTCCCGACAACCGCGCCACGCGGCCTTCGCCCTGCTCGGCCAGATCGACCCATAGCGCCGCCCCCGGCAATCGATCCCCGGCCCGTTCCGGCCACTCGATCAGCGCCGTGCCTTGGCTGAGAGCATCGTCGAGGCCGAGCTCGTCGATCTCGTCCGGTGAGGAAAGCCGATAGAGGTCGAAATGGTGGACGGGAACGCGCGTCTCGTAGCTCTGTACCAGCGTGAAGGTCGGGCTCGGCACCTCGAGATTGAGGTCGTCGGCCAGTGCCCGGATCAGCGCGCGGGCCAGCGTCGACTTGCCGGCGCCGAGGTCGCCTTTGAGCGCGATCGCGTCGCCGGCGCGCAATGCCATGGCGAGATCCTCGCCCAGCCTTGCCGTTGCCGCCTCGTCGGCGAGAAAACGCTCCAGCACCATTCCTTCCATATAGGCCGCGCTACTCGGCCGCGTCGCGGATGCCGGCCGGCGTGTCCGGGATTCCGGACGGCTTGTCCGGGAAGGTGCAGATCACCGTGGTGCCCCTGTCCTGGCCGGTCTCGATGCGCACGGTTCCGCCATGCAGCTCGACGAAGCTCTTGACGATCGAGAGCCCGAGCCCCGCGCCGCGCCGCCGCCCGCCATTGGCGCGCGGCTCGAAGCGGCGGAAGACCGACTCCAGCACGTCCGGCGGCATGCCGGGGCCGTCATCATGCACCGAGAACTCGACGCCGTCGGCCAGCCGCCGGCAGGTAAGCCGGATCGTGCTTGCCTCCGGCGCGTAGTTCGCCGCGTTGCTGAGCAAATTGTACAGGATCTGACGGATGCGGGTCTCGTCGCCGTGGAAGCTCGCCGGCGCCTCCGTTGCGTCGATCGCGAGCTTGATCCGGTGCTCGTCCAGCCGGTCGGCGACGAGTTCGGCGGCCGCGGCGATCGTCCGATCGATGTTCATCTCGGAAATGTCGAGCTGCATGATGCCGGCGTCGACCGTCGCCAGGTCGAGAATGTCGTTGACGATGGTGAGCAGCACCGATGACGACGAGCCGACATACTCGACATATTCGCGCTGCTTCGGCGTCAACGGCCCGGTGGCGGGAAGCGACAGCAACTCGGTGAAGCCGATGATGTTGGTTAGCGGCGAGCGCAGCTCATACGAAACGTGCTGCACGAATTCGTTCTTCAGCTGGTCGGACTTCTCCAGCGCCTCGTTCCTGTCCTTCAGCGCCCGCTCGACATTGACGGTGTCGGTGACGTCGACGAAGGTGATCATCACCTGGCCGTTGGGCAGGTGGATCACCGCGTAGCTCAGCACGTTGCCGTTGATCAGCTCGATCTGGCCGCGGCGGTCGCGGCGCTCATCGTCGAAGCCGGTGACGGCGGCGACGAAGCCGCCCCACGGGCTGTTCGCGGCGTGCTGGTCGCAGAGGTCGCGGATCGCCGAGACATGGACGTTGGGCTTGACCGCTTCCGCCGTCAGCCCCCAAAGCGCGACGAAGGCCGGATTGGACAGGCGCAGCCGCCCGTCCGGCCCGAACACGACCACGCCTTCGGCGAGGTTGTCCAGCGTCTCGCCCTGCACCCGCACGGCGGTCTGGTAGCGGCTTTCGAGATCCATCTTCTCGGTCAGGTTCTCGAACACCCAGGTGACGCCGCCCTTCGGCTGCGGGTTCGCCACCACGCGGATCGTCTTGCCGTCCGGCAGGTGCCACCAGTGCTCCTGCGATTCGACGGCGCGGTAGGCGCTGAGCAGGTTTTCCTTCCAGCGCCGCCATTCCGGCTGCTCGGCGATCCTGCCTTCCGAACGCAGCCGGTCGAGCAGCAGCGTGTTGGAGGGCGCGCTGAGCAGGAAGCCCGAGTCGAGGCCCCAGAGCTTCTGGAAGGCCTGGTTGAAGAAGCGCAGCTTTTCCTCTGTGTCGAAGATCGCCACCGCGGTGTTCAACTGGTCGAGCGTGTCGGCATGGCTGCGCACGGTCCGCTCATATTCGGCGCGGATCGTCTCTGCCGCGCTTGTGTCGCAGGCAAGCCCCGCCGAGCCGTCGGCGCCGGCGAAGTCGGTGACCGCGAACATGCGGCGGTCGCCATCGATGACGGTGGAAAGCGTCTGTTCGAAGACCGCGCGCGTCTTGTGCTGCTCGGCGATCTGCTCGCGCGCCTGGCCGCCGAGGAATTCCCTGGCGTCGCGCACGGCAACACCCGGGCTTTCTGCCTCCACCGCCTCGGCATAGGCGCGGTTGACCCATTGCAATCGGCCGTCCGCTGACCGCAGCCATGCCGGCATCTTCAACGCGTCGAGCAGGCCGATCATGGTGTCGTGGTCGGCGCTGAGCCGCTGGTTCTCGATCTTCAGCCTGGCCTGGTTGCGCAGCGTCTCCGACAGCGAGACGAAGCGCACCAAGACATGAGCCGCGCTCTTGCGGCCATGCACTTCCAGCGGCACGCCGGCCTGCGTCTCGATGACCAGATCGAAGGTCTTTGCCTGCTCGCGCAGCGCGGCGACGGCGTGTTCCAGCGCCGCCGCCGAACGCGGCATCAGCCAGCGGCCGAAAGCGAGGAAGGCGGATCTGTCGTCGGGCGCGCCGCTTTCCAACGGCAGGCTGCCGATGAGCTCGGGTTTCTTGTTGTCCGTGGCCCAGACGATCAGCCGCTGGTCGCGCAGGTTGAGCAGCGCCTCGGAACGCTGCAGCGCCGCGTTGACGTCCGCGATGCGGGCCCTGAGCTGGACATTCTGCGCGGCGGTGCGCCCGCGTTCGCGGATCAGGAAGATGGCCGAGACAAGCGCCGCGCCCATCACCCCGACGAACATGGCGAGCTGCATGACCTCGACGGTGCTGACCGGCGCCGCGGC
This sequence comes from Mesorhizobium sp. M2A.F.Ca.ET.042.01.1.1, assembly GCF_003997405.1. NCBI lineage: Bacteria > Pseudomonadati > Pseudomonadota > Alphaproteobacteria > Hyphomicrobiales > Phyllobacteriaceae > Mesorhizobium > Mesorhizobium sp. M2A.F.Ca.ET.042.01.1.1. Next base: position 3,630 of record NZ_RZRX01000277.1, on the reverse strand, counting down.
CTTTCCCGGAAGGCTTGTGTCGGCGCGCGCGGCAAAGGCGAGCAGCGGGCTGGCAAGCGCCGAGGTGGCAAGAAGCAAGGCCTGCCGCGCACCGGCACGAAAACCGCCGCCGTTCACGGCGGAGCAGGCTTCGTTCGAATCCTCATGGCCGCCGGAAACGGCCTTTCCCGCGCTTGGCGGGTAATCCCCCGGCATGTCTTGGTCCTCTTCGCCGCTTGAATGCAAGACCGCCCTGAATGCGTCCCCGGCCCAACATGTCCCCGGACCGCGAATCACAACAATAACGCCTGCCGGAATCGGCGTGAAGAATCATTGGCGCAAAAAATGAAGCCGGGCGGAAAGTCAACCACCCGGCTTCAATATCTGGTAGATAATTTCGCTTTGGTTAATAGCGGTAGTGTTCCGGCTTATACGGGCCCTGCGGCGTCACGCCGATATAGGCGGCCTGCTCGCCGGAGAGCTCGGTCAGCTTGGCGCCGAGCTTGTCGAGATGCAGCCGCGCCACCTTCTCGTCGAGATGCTTGGGCAGCACATAGACCTGGTTCTGGTACTGGCCGTGCTTGGTGAACAGCTCGATCTGCGCCAGCACCTGGTTGGTGAACGAGGCCGACATGACGAAGCTCGGATGTCCGGTGGCGTTGCCGAGGTTGAGCAGGCGTCCCTCGGAGAGAAGGATCATCCGCTTGCCGTCCGGGAAGGTGATCAGGTCGACCTGCGGCTTGACGTTGGTCCATTTCAGGTTGCGCAGCGACGCCACCTGGATCTCGTTGTCGAAGTGGCCAATATTGCCGACGATCACCATGTCCTTCATCGCCCGCATGTGGTCGAGCGTGACGACATCCTTGTTGCCGGTGGTGGTGATGACGATGTCGGCGGTCGGGGCCGCGTCTTCCAGCGTCACCACCTCGAAGCCATCCATCGCCGCCTGCAGCGCGCAGATCGGGTCGACCTCGGTGACCTTGACGCGGGCGCCGGCGCCGCGCAGCGAGGCCGACGAGCCCTTGCCGACGTCGCCATAGCCGCACACCACCGCGACCTTGCCGGCCATCATCGTGTCGGTGCCGCGGCGGATGCCGTCGACCAGCGATTCCTTGCAGCCATATTTGTTGTCGAACTTCGACTTGGTGACGGAATCGTTGACGTTGATCGCCGGGAAGGGCAGCAGGCCCTTCTTCTGCAGCTGGTAGAGGCGGTTGACGCCGGTGGTGGTCTCCTCGGTGACGCCGCGGATCGCTTCGCGCTGCTTCGTGAAAAAGCCCGGGGAAGCCTTCAGGCGCTTCTTGATCTGCGCGAACAGGATCTCTTCCTCCTCGCTGCCGGGATTGGACAACACGTCCTCGCCGGCCTCTGCACGCGCGCCGAGCAGGATGTACATGGTGGCGTCGCCGCCATCGTCCAGGATCATGTTGGAGGTGCCGCCGTCGGTCCACTGGAAGATGCGGTCGGTGTAATCCCAATAGTCCTGGAGCGACTCGCCCTTGATGGCGAACACCGGGATGCCGGCCTCGGCGATCGCCGCGGCCGCATGGTCCTGCGTCGAGAAGATGTTGCAAGATGCCCAGCGGATGTCGGCGCCCAGCGCCTTCAGCGTCTCGATCAGCACCGCCGTCTGGATCGTCATGTGCAGCGAGCCGGTGATGCGCGCGCCCTTCAGCGGCTTCTTGGCGCCGAACTCCTCGCGGCAGGCCATCAGGCCCGGCATTTCGGTTTCGGCGATCTCGATTTCCTTGCGGCCCCAGCCGGCAAGCGAGATGTCGGCGACCACATAGTCCTTGCTACCCGTCATGGCAGTGCTCCGGTGTGATTTTTCTCAATGCGCGCCGGCGCCGGGAGGCGCATGGAAGGGCGCGGTTGCCGGCCTGACTAGCAGATCGGTCGCCATACGACAATGGGACATAAAGAAATCTTTATGCGCGCATGTCTTCGAGGCGCGAAATGTGAGGCCGGGGACTAGATTTCCTCGCCGAAACGCGAGGCGACCAGCTGCTCCAGCGCGTCCATGGCCGGCACGGCTTCCGGGCCGCTGGCGATCACGCGGATCGAATAGCCCGGGCTCGCCGCCAGCATCATCAGGCCCATGATCGAGGTGCCGCCGACCTTCACGCCATCCTTCTCGACATGGATGGTGGCATTGAATCCGCTGGCAACCTGGACGAATTTCGCCGAAGCGCGCGCATGCAGGCCGCGCTGATTGATGATCGGGAACTCCCGCACAACCTCATCCGTCTGCGGCGCCGATGCGTTCATTTGCTGCTCAGGAGCTGGCTGGCGACATTGATGTATTTGCGGCCCGCCGCCTGCGCTTCGTCGAGCGCGGCGGCCATGTTGTCGCCCTTGCGGATCGAGGAGAGCTTGATCAGCATCGGCAGGTTCATGCCGGCGATGACCTCGGTGCGGCCGGATTCCATCACCGAGATGGCGAGGTTGGACGGCGTGCCGCCGAACATGTCGGTGAGCACGATGACGCCGGCGCCAGTGTCGACACGCGCCACGGCATCGACGATGTCGGCCCGGCGCTGCTCCATGTCGTCGTCGGCGCCGATCGCCACGGTTTCGAAATTGTCCTGCGGCCCGACGACATGTTCTACGGCATGCCGGAACTCGGTTGCGAGTTGACCGTGCGTCACGAGCACGAGTCCGATCATTCTCTGGTGGCTCCCGTCATCGCCGCTTCACAGGCGTATATTATGTTCGCCAGCCATTCCAGGCGGCGGGAGCGCTATCTTGTCGACGCACGGCCGGTTGACAAGCCCAAAATTGCGGCGGCTTGGGCCATTTTGACGCATCGCAGCAAAAAACCCCGGCCGGATCATGAAAAAGGCTGGATCGCCAGCCGCGCCATCAGCATGGGCAGCGCGGCGGTGACATTTTGCCGGGCGATGTCGATGCGGGGCAGCCGGCAACCCTCGATCGTCTCGGTGGCTTCGTCCTGCAGCCGCGCCATGGCGGCCGGCTCGACAAGCCGAACGACAAGGTCGATCACGGCGGCCGGCTCGAAGGCCAACGGCCGCGGCCCGATGCCGTGCACCTCGCAGAGTCCGGCGATGCTTGCCGGCGCGCGGCACACCAGCCGCCCGCCATGCGCGGCCGCAAACAGCTGGTCGTCGCCGACCAGCCGGGAAAACATGCCGCGGGTGCGGCAATGATCGAGGAGCGCCAGCGCCAGCGTCGTCTTGCCGGCGCCGGACGGCCCGGTGATCAGCACGCCGCGCTCGCCGATCAGGAGGGCCGTCCCGTGGATGTTCAGGGGCTTCGCGGCGGTGTCCGGCATGTTCGGCTAGCGTCAGCCTTCCGCCGGCAGCGTCACCACGAAACGCGCGCCCTTGATCTCGCCGGGCTTGGTGCCGGGGATGTTCTCGGCCGTCAGCGTGCCGCCATGCGCCTCAACGATCTGGCGGCTGATCGACAGCCCGAGGCCAGAGTTCTGGCCAAACGCCTCGCCGGCCGGCCGGTCGGTGTAGAAGCGCTCGAAGATGCGGTCGATGTTCTCGGCCCGGATACCCGGGCCGTTGTCGTCGACGGTGATGATGTTGAACTTTCCAGCACGCGCCAATGAGATCGCGATGTGGCCGTGCTCGTCGGGCACGAAGGAGCGCGCGTTCTCGATCAGGTTGGTGATGACCTGGCCGA
>NZ_RZRX01000276.1:0-7846 GCF_003997405.1 Mesorhizobium sp. M2A.F.Ca.ET.042.01.1.1 | reverse complement strand
CCGTGATGCCGTTGCCGGTGATGTCGGTGTACTTCGTGCCAGAGATGTCGAACTTCTCGAAGTTGGCGAAGTCGAGATCCGTCTGGTCGTGGCCCGAGGTGCCGACGATCGTGTAGCCGGCCGTTCCGACGGTCTGCACATAGCCGTCCGGCAGTACTTCGTAGACCTTCTTGCCGTTATAGGTGGAGTCCAGGCCAGCAAAGGACCAGCTGCCATTGGCGGCGGTCGTCGTCGACAGATCGCCGGCATTCAGGGTGCCACTGTTGTCCTTGTCAATGAAGATGGTGACGCCGCCAAGGCCGGTATCGTCGGCCGTGATGCCGTTGCCAGTGACGTCGGTGTATTTGATGCCCGACACCGAGAAGGTCGCAGGATTGCTCAGCGCGCTCCATTCCTCAAAGGTGCCGGTGCCAGACCAGTCACCACCCTGGAATCCCATGGCGGTATAGAAATATAGGAAGTTGCCGTTCGCTGGATCGAAATTGGCAGTCGGCACCAGAACAATCACGTCGCCGCCGCCGCCGCTGCCGCTGTCATACTCGGCGTCCATCAGGACCGAATAAGTCCCCCCAGCATTCATATTATAAGCTAAAGTGGTGTTCCCAGAAGTGAAATGGAAGTTGGGGTCCGTCCCCGCAGTGTCAGGGCCGGCCGCGAAGCTGCCCGCACCAAGACTGCCATCGGCCGACTGGTAGATCTTCAGCTGATCGAGCGAGAGGAATGGATTCGCCCCCGTCTGATGCATATCAAGACGGAATGCGTAATACGCTCCGTTCGGGTTTACCGTGCCATCGGCATCGACTTTGATCAGGGTGTTCAGAGCAATGACCATATTGTGCTGGCTGGACGTCTTTTCATCCAACACGCCATCGGGGCTGTTGAAGCCCTGCTCCGCGCCGGCATTCTGAATCTGCGCAAACACCGACCAATTGCCGGTACCGGAAGAACCAGATACCAGATTGTCGAAAATCACCGTGTCGCGGCTTGAAAACCGAGCACCAGCCGCGTCCACGATCGTGTTGTCGGCGGTTATGTCGATGTGGGTGTCGACATAGGCGAAGGTCGTCGGCGGCGTCTGCGGCGGCGGCGCATCCGTGAACGTTGTTGTGGCCGTGTTGCCAAAATCATCAGTGGCCGTCAGCACGAAAGCCTGGTTTGCCGCATCGGCATTGACGTACCACGACGTCTGGATCGATCCGTTGACGACGCCGTCGAGATCGCCGGCGCCGCCGTCGGTGACGGTCCAGGGCGTGCCGGTTCCCGTGAGATCATATGAGAGCACATCGTCCGCTGTGCCGAGGACGCCATCAGCGCCGGCGCTGAGATGAGCGACCTCGAAGGTGAACGTGCCGCCGTCCGAGACATTGGTGGTCGTGATTCCCACCGTCTCGCCGGGCGCGTAATCCGCATCCGCCTGATCAAGCGAGATTGCAGGCGGCGCGACGGGGTCGATGCTTCCGGTCGTCGTGGGATCGGTTACCGTGAGCGGATCACCTGTCAGATTGTCCGTAATGTCGGCCATGACGTTTCCCCTTGAATTTGACTGCGGTTGCGTTCCGTATCTGCTGTTTCCATTTTCCCGCTCCAGGCGGGGCTTACTGTCTGAAGGCTCGGGTGATCTGGTCCTGCAGCGGCTTCACCAGGTAGGACATCACCGAACGGTCCTCGGTCTTGATGAAGGATTCCACCGGCATGCCGGGGACCAGCTTGACGTCGCCGAGGCGTGCAACCTGGGCGGCGGTCGTCCTGATGCGCACGGTGTAGTAGCTGGCGCCGGTGCGCTGATCGGTGGCGATGTCGGGCGAGGTCCGCTCGACCACGCCGTCGATCTGCGGCGTGGTGCGCGTGTTGAATGCGGAAAAGCGCAGCGAGGCCGACTGGCCGGCCCATAGCTTGTCGATGTCGCTGGGCGCGATCCTGGCTTCCACCGCAAGGCTGTCATTGTCGGGCACGACCTGCATGATCGTCTCGCCCGGCTTCACCACGCCGCCGACCGTATAGGCGATCGACTGCTGCACGACCCCGTCCTGCGGCGCGCGGATGTCGACCCGCTTCAGCTGGTCCTCGGCGGCGACCTTGCGTTCCAGAAGCTCGCTCATCTGGCCGTCGACATCGCGCAGGTCCTTGTTCACTTCGGTGCTGAGGTCGAGATCGATCTGGATGATCTGCAGCTTGATCTCGGCGATCTTCCCCTCGGCCTGCGCCTGGGCGGCGATGAGCTGGCCGCGCTCGCCGTCGAGGCGGGTGGCTTCGCGCTCGGTCTGCGTCAGGCGATCGATGGAGATGAGCTTCTTGGCCCAAAGCGCGCGCACCGAAGCGAGCTCCTTTTGCTCCAGCTTGATCTCCTTGCCCTTGGCATCGGCCTGCGCCACGTCTCCGGCGATCTCCTTCTCGAGCTGGGCGATGCGTTCCCCAAGCTGGCTCTTCTGCCCGGCACGGGAGGTGCGCCGGGTCTCGAAGTGCTGCTTTTCGCCGGCCACAGCCTCGGCGACGTCAGGATCGGCGACGCGGTCCAGAAGCTCACGCGGAAAAACGATGGAATCGCTCCCCTGGCGCTCCGCATCGAGCCGGGCCTTGCGCGCCGTGAGCTGGTCGAGCGCCTGCTCACCACCGCGAGATTGGCGGCCGGCACGGTGCGGTCGAGACGCAGCAGAAGGTCGCCGGCTTTCACCTTGTCGCCGTCGTGGGCATCGATCTCGGCAACGATGCCACCGATCGCATGCTGCACGTTCTTGACGTGGGAATCGACGACGAGCGTGCCGGGGGCGATCACCGCGCCGGCGATCTCTGTGACCGAAGCCCAGCCACCGACGCCTCCGGCAAGCAGCAGCACGGCTCCAAGCCCAAGCCTCGTGTGGAAGCGGATCGACGCGTGCGAGGCGCTCGACACTGCCATGTCAGTTCCCTCCCCCGGTTCCGTTTGCGGCAGCCATGCGGGGGCCTTCCGCCGCCTTCGGCGGCTGGTTCCCTGAAGGGACCGGCCGCAGCATCGGGAACATCTTGGCGAAAACCTCGTCCTTCGGTCCGAATTCGTGCACGCGCCCCTGGTTCATCGCCATGATGAAATCGACGGCGGCCAGCACGTTCGGACGATGGGCGACAATCACCACCACGCCGCCGCGCTCGCGAACGCCGAGCATGGCCCGGATCAATGCCTGCTCGCCATCCATGTCCAGGTTGGAGTTCGGTTCGTCGAGCACGACGAGGAACGGATCGCGATACAGCGCGCGGGCGAGCGCGATGCGCTGGCGCTGGCCGGCCGAAAGCGCTTCTCCATGCTCGCCGATCTCGGTCTCGTAGCCCTGGCGGAAGCTGACGATCAAGTCATGCGCGCCGGCCGCCTTGGCCGCGGCGATGATCGCGTCAGCGTCGGTTTCCGGTTCGAAGCGGGAGATGTTTTCGGCGACGGTGCCGGCAAACAGCTCCACGTCCTGCGGCAGGTAGCCGATATGGCGGCCGCGCTCTTGTGACGACCACTGGTCGAGATCGGCGCCGTCAAGCTTGACGCGGCCGCCGACAGGCTGCCAGGCCCCAACGAGAGCCCTCACCAGGGTGGACTTTCCCGAGCCGCTCGGGCCGATGATGCCGAGCCCATGGCCGGCCTCCATGGCGAAGCTGGCGTCCTGGACCAGCAGCCGCTGCACCCCCGGAGCCGCGATCATCGCATTCTGCATTGTCACGTTGGCGTTCGGCGCCGGCAGCTGCAGCGGCTCGGTCTCGGCGGGCATGGCCGCCAGCACTTTGGCCAACCGTTGCCAGCCCTGGCGGGCGCTCACGAAACCTTTCCAGTTGGCAATCGCAAGATCGACTGGCGCGAGCGCGCGGCCGCTGAGGATAGAAGCGGCGATGATGACGCCCGCCGTCGCCTGCTCCTCGATAACCAGCCAGGCGCCGATGCCGAGCATCGACGACTGCAGCAGCATGCGCAGCACTTTCGATACCGAACCGAAGCTGCCGGCAACGTCGCTCACCTTGCGCTGGTCGGCAATGAATTCGAGGTTGGCATCTCGCCAGCGCGACGCCAGCCCGCCAGCCATGCCCATGGCGGCGACCACTTCAGCATTGCGAGTACCCGCCGTGATCAGCCCGCCGCGGCGATTCCCGCTCGAGGTGGCGGCCGATACCGGTTGCCGGGTCAGCCGCTCGGCAAGCAGGGTCAGCACGACCAGCACGGCCGCCCCGAGCAGCGCCGTCACGCCAAGCACCCAGTGGAACATGAAGATGATGACCAGATAGATCGGCATCCATGGCAGGTCGAACAGCGCCGTCGGGCCCATGCCGGACAGGAAGCCGCGCACGCTGTCGAGATCGCGCATCGGCTGCAGGCTGTCGCCCTGGCGCCCTGCCTTCAGCGGCAATCTCAGCATCGAGGTATAGACACGATGACCAAGAGCTTCGTCGAGGGCGCCGCCGATCCGCACCAGAACCCGCGCGCGCACGAAATCGAGAAAGGCCTGCCCGCAATAGAGGATGACGAGCAGGATCGAAATGCCGACGAGGGTCGGCAGGCTGCGGCTCGGCAGCACGCGGTCATAGACCTCGAGCATGTAGAGCGAGCCCGCCAGCATCAGCACGTTGAGCATGCCGCTGAACAGGCCAACGGAGACGAAGGCGGACCGGCAGCTGGCAAGTGCGGCAGCGAGTTCCGAACGAGCGGAGCCGGCGGGCCGACGGCCGGTCGCTCTCGTCGAAGGTTTGCTGCGTGTCCCTGTGCGAGAATGTGCGGCGTCGACGACGCTTTGCGCCGCGGCTTGCACGACGTCGCCGCGGGCGCGGAACATGGCCAGGCAACCGAAAGCCGCCATCGCCGCCGCGACGAGCATCGAGCCTATCGATGCATGCCGGCCGGAGCCGAAGAGGAGAAACATGGCAACGCAAGCCACGAGGATCAGGCCGACAAGCCGCACCTTCGCCTGCGCCGAACGAAAGATTGTGCCCATCAACCTGAGCGACGCGTTACCGAACCCCACAGCCACGACACGCCTTTCACATCCTGGGCGCGTCAGTTGCCGCCGTTGGCAGGATGGCCGCGCGCAAGGCAGCCCAAACACCCGTGCCAAGAGCGCTGAGATCAGCGCCTACTCCGTAGAGGGGAGATTCGCATAACGTCGAGCAAGCCGCACCAACTGCTCAGGCCGGCGAGTGGCGGCTCTCGACGGCTCACTGATCAAGGATGACGGCGACGGCGGCGAAAATGCCGCAATGCTATTCCTACCCCAGTAGCGCCGTAACTCCTTGTTGCCGGTCAGGAGGCTTTTCACGCTACTCTTTATTAGCAGATTATTAACTCTACCGGGGCGTGCGTCAACGGGCAACTCCATGAAGTGTTTATGACATGCCTCAAATCCATGCATAAAAGGCGGCTGTTCAGTATAAAGAACACTTCGTGTTATTCTTAGGTCCAGCGCAACCAAAGACCTATGCGCCGACCTATCGGACTTCGGTTGTCGGACTTCGGTCGCCATCGCGAGGACCTGAAGGGACGCGGCCGGGGGAACCCTCAGACAACCTTCTTCTTCCCGCGCTTGCCGCCATGCCTGGCGACCGCCTTCTCGACGGCGCGCTTCAATTCGTCCTTGATCTCTGCCGTCTCGGCCATCAGCGCCTCGATCTTCAGGAAATCGAGCACGCGGTACTTCGAGACTTTCGGGCGGATCAGGATGTCGGGCCTCGACTGCTGCAGCTTGTTGGCGATGATCGACTGCATCATCAATTGCGAGGCGCCGTACATCAGGTCGACCGTGGTCGGGTGCTTGCGCTCGGCATCGCTCGGCGCTCCGACCACGTCGATCGCGATGATGATGTCGGCATCCTTTTCGAGGAGATCGAAAGGAACGGGATTGTAGATGCCGCCGTCGATCAGCAGGCAGCCATTGCGCACCACCGGACGGAACACCGCCGGGATGGCAGCCGAAGCGGCGAGCGCGGAATGCAATTCACCCTCGGCGAGCACCGCCAGCTTGTGGCCGAAATAATCGGTCGCCGTCACCTTGAGCGGGATCTCCAGCGCGTCGAATGTCCGTGGGATCGGCTCAGGCAGGAAGGCCTTCAGGATGCGCTCGATGTTGAACTGGCCGACGCGGATGCCGCCCTGCATGGCCTCCGCGATCGTGCCCGGCCGCGAGCGCCACATGCGCGCCGCCACTTCGGCGCGGCTGCCGAGGATCGATCGGGCATAGCCGTGGATCTCGGCGCCCGTCATGCCCGACGCCATGCCGGCTCCCATGATGGAGCCGATCGACGAGCCGGCGATCGCCACCGGCTTGATGCCAAGCTCGTCGAGAGCCTCGATGATATGGATATGCGCGAGACCGCGCGCGCCGCCGCCGCCGAAAGCCACCCCGAAGGTCGGGCTCATCCCTTGCCGCCTCCCGCCACCTGAACCAGCGGCGGGCCGATGACCATCACGGCGGGATCGGCCGACAGAAGCTTCTTCGCCGCCGCCTTGACGTCGGCCAGCGTCACCGCGTTGATGAGCGCGGCGCGGCGCTTCATATAGTCGATGCCGAGATTGTCGACCTGCAGCTCGACCAGCGTCGCGGCAATGGAGGCGGAGGAATCCAGATTGTTGATGGCGTAAGCGCCGATCATGTATTTCTTGATCGCCGCGAGCTCTTCCTCGGTGGGGCCGTTCTCGGCCATATCCTTCACCACCTGGCGCACGATCGAAAGCGTTTCGGCGGCGCGGTCGGAGCGCGTCGCCGTCGTCACCAGCAGCGCGTGGGAGTGCTCGTTGTCGACCAGATCGGAACTGACGCCATAGGCAAGGCCGCGCTTCTCGCGCACCTCCGAAAAGAGCCGGGAGGTGAAGGTCGAGCCGCCCAGGATCTCGTTCATCAGGACGGTGGCAAAGAAATCTGGATCGCTGCGTTTCACGCCCGGCCAGGCGAGCTGCAGCGAGGTCTGCGGCAAGTCGTAGTTCACCTCGAGTTGCTGCCCCAGCTTTGGCGTGACATCCGACACCGGAGCCAGCGCCTGCTTTTCGGGCAGATCGCCGAAGACGTCGTCCAGCTTGTTGCCCAGTGTCGCGGCGTCGATATCGCCGACCACCGCCACATGCAGCCCGCCGCGGGCGAAATTGGCCTTGTGGAAGGCCCTGATGTCATCCGCGGTGATGGTGGTCAGGCTGCCCTTCGTCCCCTGGTCGGAACGCGAATAGGGATGCTCGCCGTAAATGGCGCGCAGCCAGCGCTGCTGCGCCACCGTGTTCGGATCGCGCTCATTGGCGAGGATGCCGGAGAGCACCTGGGCGCGGATACGGTCGATCGGCGCCTGGTCGAAACGCGGGCTGTTCACCGCCAGTTTCAGCAGGCCAAAAGCCTCGTCCTTCTGCTCGGACAGCATACGCATCGAGCCGTAGGTGCCGTCGCGCGCAGCCTGAAAACTCATCTCGGCGCCGGCATCGTCGAGCTTCTGCTGGAAGGCGTCGCTGTCGAGGTCGCCGGCGCCTTCGTCGAACAGGCCGGTCATCAGGTTGACCAAGCCCTCCTTGCCGGCCGGATCCTGCGCGCTGCCGCCATCGAAGACGAAGCGGATGGCGATCAGCGGGATCGAATGGTCCTCCACCAGCCAGGCGGTGATGCCCTTTTTCGACTTCACCTCCTGGATGTTCATCTCCGCGCGGGCGGCAAGCGCCGGCAGGAGCAGGAAGAACAGGGCAAAGCAAAGCGTGGCGACGGCGCGATAGATTTTTCCTTCTCCCCTTGTGGGAGAAGGTGGATCGGCGCGCAGCGCCGAGACGGTTGAGGGGTGGGTGACAGATCGCCATCCCAGCCAAGCTGGAACACCCCTCATCCGTCCGAGCTTCGCTCGGCCACCACCTGGGGGCGAGCCACGGGTCTCGCCC
>NZ_RZRX01000275.1:0-7858 GCF_003997405.1 Mesorhizobium sp. M2A.F.Ca.ET.042.01.1.1 | reverse complement strand
CAGCCCCACGACATAGGCCTCGGCCCAGGCATGGCTGGCGGCCTGCTCGACGGCGGCATCCATCATCAGATAGCCGCTGATATAGCGGGCCGGAAAGCCAAGCGCGACGGCCGCGGCGATGAAGATATGGCTGTGGTCCTGGCAGACGCCGGATTTGAGCGCCAGGGCCTCTTCGGCCGGCGTCACGACGCTGGTCGCGCCTGGCTCGTAGGCGACGCGTTCGCGGATCGCGCCCATCAGCGCGTGGAGCCGCTCGATTTCCGTCCCCTGCCCGACCTTGCCGGCCAGTTCACGAATACCGTCGCCGGCGGCGGTGAGCGGCGTCTGCTGCGCGAACAGCCAGAGCGGCGCGTAGCCTTGATGCGGGCCCGTCACGCCCGCCGTGTCATGCGTCGTCACCTCTCCCTGCGCCTCGACGACGATGGCGGTGTGGCCGCTCTCAGCGCTCACCAGCCGCGTGTCGTTACCGAAATGATCGGTAAAGCGCACCTCCTCGCGTGCGCCTTCGACCTTGATCACCCAGGAGCCGACGGTCTGCGTACGCCCGCTCAGGGGCAGCAGGCGCAGCCGCTGCAGCAGATATTGCACCGGCGCATCGTAGCGGTACTCGGTGCGATGGGTGATCTTGAGCCGCATGACGCCCGCCCTCAGCCCCGCTCAATGGAACCGGTAATCCTGGGCGATCTCGTCGCCCAGCCTGGTGTTGTCGCGAATGAACTCGGCCAGGAACTCGTGCAGGCCGTGATCGAATATGTCCTTGATCGAGCCTCGTCTGAGCAGCGCCTGAATCTTCTCGGCCGTGGCGTGGCAGGCATGGCGCTCGCCATAGTCGTCGGCGAGGAATTTCAGGTGCTCGCCGAGGAAGCGATAGCAGAAGGTCAGCGAGCGCGGCATGCGCACATTGAGGATCAGATAGTCAGCAATATTCGTCGGCTTGTAGTCGGCCTCATAAACCCAGCGATAGGAGCGGTGCGCCGACACCGAGCGCAGGATTGACTCCCACTGGTAATTGTCCAGCGTCGAGCCGACCCAGGACAGCGAAGGCAACAGCACATAATACTTCACGTCGAGGATGCGCGCCGTGTTGTCGGCGCGTTCGACATAGGTGCCGAGCTGCGAGAAATCGAAGATTTCGTTGCGCAGCATCGTGCCGTAGAACGAGCCGCGGATCAGCGCCGTCTCGCGCTTGATGGCATCGAGCACCGTCGGCAGGTCGCGCTCGTCGATCGGCCTCGCCAGCATGCGCTTCAGCGACATCCACGCTTCGTTGATGCTTTCCCAGGTCTCGCGCGTCAGCGCCGTTCGCACCATGCGGGCATTGTTGCGTGCCGTCTCGATCGACGACATCGTGCTCGACGGGTTCGAGGTGTCGCGCAGCAGGAAGTCGGAGACGTTGGCGGCGGTATAGTCCTGGTATTTCTGCGAGAACGCATAGTCGGAGCCGGCGCTGAGCAGCACCGAATTCCATTCCTCCGAGGCGTTCTGCGTGCGTGTTAGCGCCATACGCAGGCCGGCATCGACGAGGCGCGCCATGTTTTCGGCCCGCTCTATATAGCGGTTCATCCAGTAGAGACCGTTTGCGGTGCGGCCGAGAAGCATGTGGATTTGCCTAGTGAATGGTGAATAGTGAATGGTGAATAGTGAGTAGTACCCAGCAACACTTCGTCATTGCCATCCTCTCGTAACCAGGCATCCGACCATTCACCATTTTACCATTCACCATTCACCGCTCTAGTCGTCGAGTACCCACGTATCCTTGGTGCCGCCGCCTTGTGAGGAATTGACCACCAGAGAACCCTCTTTGAGGGCAACACGCGTTAGCCCACCCGGCACGATCTGGATTCGGTCCGAGACCAGCACGTAAGGCCGAAGATCGACATGGCGCGGCGACAGGCCCTTTTCGGTCAGGATCGGACAGGTCGACAGCGCCAGCGTCGGCTGGGCGATGTAGTTCGAGGGCTTCGCCTGCAGCTTCTTGGCGAACTCCTGGCATTCCTTCTTGGTCGCGGCCGGGCCGACCAGCATGCCGTAGCCGCCGGAGCCGTGCACTTCCTTGATCACCAGCTCGCTGATGTGCTCGAGCACATATTTGAGGCTGTCCGGCTCCGAGCAGCGCCAGGTCGGGATGTTGCCGAGAATGGCCTTGCGGCCGGTGTAGAACTCGACGATCTCCGGCATGTAGGAATAAATCGCCTTGTCGTCGGCGATGCCGGTGCCGGGCGCGTTGGCGATGGTGATGTTGCCGGCGCGGTAGACATCCATGATGCCCGGCACGCCGAGCGCGGAGTCCGGGCGGAAAGTCAGCGGATCGAGGAATGCGTCGTCGACGCGCCGATAGAGTACATCGATCTGCTTGTAGCCCTCGGTCGTGCGCATCGCGACATGGCCGTCAACGACCCGCAGATCCTGCCCCTCCACCAGTTGCACGCCCATCTGGTCGGCGAGGAAGGCATGCTCGAAATAGGCCGAGTTGTAGGAGCCCGGCGTCAGCACCGCGATGGTCGGCGCGCCCTTGGCGCTTTGCGGTTTGACCGCTGCCAGCGACTGGCGCAGCAGCTGCGGATAGTTCTCGACCGGCCGCACCTTGATCTTCTGGAACAGCTCCGGAAAGAGCTGCATCATCGTCTCGCGGTTCTCCAGCATATAGGAGACGCCCGACGGCGTGCGGGCATTGTCCTCCAGCACGTAGAACTCGTTCTCGGATATGCGCACGATGTCGACACCGATGATATGGGTGTAGACACCGGCAGGCGGCTTCACCCCGATCATCTCGGGCAGGAAGGCCTCGTTCCTGGCGACGAGATCCCTCGGCACGCGACCGGCCCGCAGAATCTCCTGGCGGTGATAGATGTCGTCGAGAAAGGCGTTCAGCGCCTGCACACGCTGCTCGATGCCTTGCGTCAGCCGGCGCCATTCGTGGCCGGAGAGGATGCGCGGCACGATGTCGAAAGGGATCAGCCGCTCGGAAGCTTCCTGCTCGCCATAGACGGCAAAGGTGATACCGGTCTTGCGGAAGACGCGCTCGGCGTCCTGCATTTTCTGGGTAAGCCTGGCCGGGTCCTGCTCCTTCAGCCAGCGATCGTAAGCCTCATAAGGTCTTCTCAATCCGGAAACTTCCGGAAGCATTTCGTCAAACGCTGCCAATCGCGTACTCCCCTCTGAGACCATTTCACTGGCCTAGCCGGAGAAAATCAAGCGCAATCGATGATTTAGAAAGCCGTGACGGCCACTCTATGCAAATTGCCTAAATTTAAGGCACAGGCGGCAAGGTCGGGTCAGCCCCTGCTTGCCGACGGAGCATCGCCCGACCGGTCAAAACGCCCGGAAGGTCACGATGGTGAAGGTGTCCTTGATTCCGGGCAGGATCTGTACCCGCTCGTTAACGAAGTGACCGACGTCTTCCTCGTCGTCGACGTAGAATTTGGCGAGCAGGTCGTAATTGCCGGCGGTCGAGTAGATCTCGGAGGCGATCTCGGCATCGGCAAGCGCGCTGGCGACCTCATAAGCCTTGCCCAGATCGCATTTAATCTGCACGAAAAATGCCTTCATTGCCCGGTCCTGCCGCCTGCATCGTGAATAAGCGGCCCTTGTGGCAGACTGCCGCCCGGCTTTCAAGCTTCACGCGCCGCGCAGCTCAAAGAGTGGCTGATCCCGCCTCCCGGCGCTGAAATGGCGAAATCTTCGCAGCTCGGTGAAACCACGCCATGCCGCAATGCGTATGTTAGATTGCGTTCGCCAGGCGATTTACCGGGAGGCAGCCCATGCGCCGCGCATTGTTCGCGTTAGCTCTTGTTCCAATGCTGATGACCTCGTTTGCCTTTGCCGGCGATGCGGAGGTCAAAGCTGCGCAGACGGTCATCGACAGCCAGCTGAAGGCCTTCATCGCCAATGACGGCGCCACCGCGTATAGTTTCGCCGCGCCCAATGTGAAGCAGATCTTTCCGACCTCGACACCTTCATGAACATGGTGACCAACGGCTATGCGCCGGTGCGAAAGCCCCAATCCTATTCCTTCGGCAGGGCCGAGCAGACCGGGCCCGGCTCGATCGTCCAGCAGGTGCTGATCGTCGGGCCGGACGGCAAGGATTACGAGGCGGTCTATACGCTGCAGCAGCAGGCGGACGGCAGTTTCAAGATCACCGGCTGCAGCCTGCGCGCCTCGGCCTCGGTCAGCACCTGAGCAATTCCGGAAGGGCGCGCGACGGCCGGAATTTTGCCGGAGCTCCTCTCAATCCCGGCGCTGATACAATGTCCAGGCCAGGCCCGAAAGACCCCTGCTCGTCGAGGCGTCGACACGCTCGTCGGCCGACCAGCACGGCCTCGACATATTGCGGCTGCCGGTCGATAGGCCTCTCGAGGATCAGCCAGGCCGGACGCTCGTCGCATATTTCGTCTACGGAGACAAACGATGCCTGGCGCCCAAGGCGTTTGGCAAACTAATCGACGGTCATCACGGTCCGGAATTTCTGGTTGGTGGCGTAATTCGCCGCGCCGTCACGCGTCATTCTGTCGACCATCGCTGCGTAGGACCCCCGCCCATATTCGTAGAATGGCATCAGAAGCGTCGTCGTGCCTGCGAGGATTGCCACTGTCGTGACCGCCGCGCACAGACGGTACTTGCCACCCGCGGCGAAACCGCGCCCAAGCAGCTCCCCCGCCCACAGCAGCATCAATGTTGCGGGGACGAGGAAGTAACGCTGGAATTCGGCATTGGGCAATCGTGCCGTTGCCATGACGATGGGCAGTCCGACGATCGCGATGACATAAAGGCTGGCCCGCCGGTCGCGCCATATGGCGGCACTGACGCAGACGAGCTCGCAGGCGGCAGCGATGCAGGGCCAGTCGCCGATCCAATCCGGCACGCCAAACAGACAGCGGATCATTCCGCCAGAATGGCAAGGCACCACCGATCCTGAAGCCAAACAGCAGCTTGCCAATGAGCATGCAGGCGGCTAGCGGCAGCACAGCCAGGAAGGCCGGCGCGAAAATCTGGCCGAGATCCACATTGACCCGCTCGAAGCTGCCTGTGCGGCGCCAGATGAGCCAGGCGGTCCAGGCTACAAGGACAGCAACGGTTTCCACCATGATGAGATGCGACAGAAAGCCGAGGAGGACGACCGCTGCGAATGCGATGCCCGAACCCTTTCCGTCGAGCCGGCGCTCGAGGAACAAAACGGCAAGAAGCGAGAACAAGACCAGGCCGGCATAGCCTCTCGCTTCCGAGCCGTAGTGAACCATCGGATAGCTGATGGCGAACAGCCGGCTTGTGACGACAGCGGCCCACCGGCCTCGAGCAGCCGCCGCCGCGGCAAAGACTGCGCCGACGCCAAGCGCTATCGACAGCCCGCGCTGAAGCAGTGGCGTAGCATCGGCGCCGACCAGGTAGAGGTAGATCGAATTGAGGAAATGATTGTTGTCGTGATTTATGCGCCAGAATATCTGGTCGATCGAGGTGAGCGGCTCAAGCAGCGCCAGGTTCCAGATCTCGTCGACCCAGAGGTCGCCACGCGCGCCGAGCACCCGCAGGACGAGGCCGGCCACCCCGATGACCGCGACGGCCAGCAATACCGCTCCAGTCCATTGTTGGACGGCGGCTGCAGGCTCGCGGGAGGTGCTAGCACGGTTGGTTTGGTGCCTCGCCCAACACCGAGGCTTGTCCCGAGACGAGCAAGGTCTGCGCCTTCGCCTGAAATCATCCCGGCAATCTGTATATTCGCAGTCGTTTCAAAATAGTTCGCACATGCTCAAGCAGAGGCCGCGGCCACTTAGAGACCGTTTCGAAATTCGCTCCGGCGAGTCATATGGTGGTGGTTTCCGGAGCGCAGCGGACATTCAGCTCCGCGAGCGTGCGCATGACCCCGAAAATCGAAATCGATTTTCGGAAAGGATCATGCGCCAAGTAAAATTGCCGCAGCGTCCTTTGCGCGTCCAAGAGGACGCGCGGCGCTGCGGAAGCGCAGAAAACGCCGCCAGATGGCCGCCGGAGTAGAATTTCCAAACGGTGTCTTAGCGGGCAGGAATATCGCCCCTCGCCCAGCCTTCGGCGATCTCGGCGGCGCGCGCTTCAAAAGCCTGCGCCTCGATGGCTGCCCGGATGTCCTGCATCAGCTTCTGATAATAGGACAGGTTGTTCCAGGTCAGCAGCATGGCGCCGAGCGCTTCCTGCGAGCGCACCAGGTGATGCAGATAGGCGCGCGAATAGTCGCGCGCCGCCGGGCAATCGCTTTCCTCGTCGAGCGGCCGCGGATCGTCGGCGTGGCGGGCATTCCTGAGATTGACCTTGCCGCGGCGCGTATAGGCGAGGCCATGGCGGCCGGCGCGCGTCGGCATCACGCAGTCGAACATGTCGATGCCGCGCGCCACCGATTTCAATATATCGTCGGGCGTGCCGACGCCCATCAGGTAGCGTGGTCTGTCGGCCGGCAGCTCCGGGCAGGTGATGTCGAGCATCTCCAGCATCACTTGCTGAGGCTCGCCGACAGCCAGCCCGCCGACGGCATAGCCTTTGAGGTCCATCGCCTTCAGCGCCTGCGCCGAACGCACGCGCATCGGCGCGCTGTCGCCGCCCTGGACGATGCCGAACATCGCCTTGCCCGGCTGGTCGCCGAATGCCGCCTTGCATCGCTCGGCCCAGCGCAGCGACAATTCCATGGCGCGCTCGATCTCCTTGGGCTTGGCCGGAAGTGCCGTGCACTCGTCAAGCTGCATCTGGATGTCGGAATCGAGCAGTCCCTGGATCTCGATCGACCGCTCCGGCGACATTTCGTAAGGCGCGCCGTCGATATGCGAGCGGAAGGTGACGCCCTGTTCGGTCAGTTTACGGAGCTTCGACAGCGACATGACCTGGAAGCCGCCGCTGTCGGTCAGGATCGGATGCGGCCAGCGCGCAAACTCGTGCAGGCCGCCAAGCCGGGCGACGCGCTCGGCGCCGGGCCGCAGCATCAGATGATAGGTGTTGCCCAAAATGATGTCGGCGCCGACGCCGCGCACCTGGTCCATATACATAGCCTTGACGGTGCCGCCGGTGCCGACCGGCATGAAGGCCGGCGTGCGGATTTCGCCGCGCGGCATCGAGACAAGACCGCGCCTGGCCCTGCCGTCGCTGGCAAGCACCTTGAAGGAAAAAGTCTCAGCCATTGAATTCCTTGTCGTGCACCGGCGCGTCGGGCGCCTGCTCGTCGAGCGACTGCCGGTAGCGGATGCAGCCGCGCATGAATTTCGGCCATGGCGGCACGGCGATCGACGGCTCGGTCTTTTCTGGCAAAAGGTCCCAGAGGTCGGGATGGTGCCAGCACAGATCATGCCCGGTCGTGTCGCGATGCGCGCGGATGCCGGCGCGCAGCTTTCTCACTTCCGCGAGCAGCCTGTCGCGGTCCATGCCGTCGAGATCATCGTCCATCGCTCGTCTCCGCTCGGTAAAGCAGGCTGGCGTCGCCATAGGAGTAGAACCTGTAGCGGTTCTCGATGGCATGCGCATAGGCCGAGCGCATCGTCTCCAGCCCGCTGAAGGCCGAGACCAGCATGAACAGCGTCGAGCGCGGCAGATGGAAATTGGTCATCAGCATGTCGGCTGTGCGGAAGCGATAGCCGGGCGTGATGAAGATGTCAGTCGGTCCGGACCAGGGCTCTATCCTGCCGTCCGCGCGAGCCGCGCTCTCCAAAAGCCGCAGCGATGTCGTGCCGACGCAGATGATCCGCCCTCCCCACGCCCTGGCCGCGTTGAGCGCCGCCGCCGTCTCGGCACTTACCGAGCCGGTCTCCGCATGCATCTTGTGGCCGGCCGTGTCGTCGGCCTTCACCGGCAGGAAGGTGCCGGCGCCGACATGCAGCGTGACGAAATGGCGCTCAATGCCCTGGG
>NZ_RZRX01000274.1:0-7986 GCF_003997405.1 Mesorhizobium sp. M2A.F.Ca.ET.042.01.1.1 | reverse complement strand
ACCGCTCACGCTTTTCCTGGAATTGCTCTAAACGATGCCGCCTGCCCGCGCCGGCGCGGGCATTTTCACTCCGCCGGCGTGTCCGGCTTGGCTTCGCTGTTGCCCTCTTCGGCGGCTTCCTCGAGGCGCGACGCGATCAGTTCCTGGATGTCGCCGACCTCTTCCTGGATGTCCTCGAGGAGAATGCCTGCCTCGGCGGCTTTGGCGCAGCACTCCTTGGCGAGAGTCTCGGCCTGCTCGATCTGGATCGGCGAATGCTGGCATTGGACTTTCTCGCCAATCCATCCGCGCAAGAACTCGATCGCATGTTCACTCATACTGCTTCTTCCCTGGCGGCAAAGCCGGTTGGTAGCCATGAACGTCCGCACCCTGCAAAGGATGCATGCCCCATTCGAACCGAGTCGTCCCCTACCGGCAAGACATCTTGGCCATGAGACAAGACATCTTGGCCATGAGACGCAGAGCCGCAGGAATGGAAGGGTTCGAGGTGCACGTTCAGATCATTGAGAATGATGGAATGGTGGGCCGGGATCGACAGAAGGTCGTCTTCGTTGTTTTGCTTGCCTTTTTCTAACTTCGACAGCGCATTTGCATCACAAACCGTATCGCAGCTTCCCGGTCAACGCTGCCCCGGCCCGAGCCGGAGCAGGCGCTATATAGTGACATCCTCTTGCAATGTCGACTCGGGGCTCCGTCATCCGCGCGGCTACCTCCCCAGAAGGTTGCGCTCGATGGTCCTCAGATGCGCCGGCATGGCATCGCTGGCGGCTTCGGAGTCGCGCGCCAGCAACGCATCCAGGGCGAGCTGGTGCTCGCTGCAATAGGTGGCGCGACGCTCTTCCAAGAATGGGTGATCAGCGTTAGGGTGCCTCCCCGCCAGGCAACAATCGCAATCCAATTCCTGCGTCGAGGACAAAACGCTGACAGGGTTCGTCGTCGGACGGGTCAACGAAGCTCTCGACATGCCTGAAGCCGAACTTCGTCAACATCCGCAGCGACGCGAGATTGCGCGCCGCCGCCTCGGCCGTTACCTGCGCAAGCTCCAGGGTTTCAAAGGCGAAGCGGAGGACTTCGCGCACCGCTTCGCTGCCCAGCCCGCGACCCCAGTACGCGCGCGCGAGCACAAATCCCAATGCGGCTGACTTCGCATCGGCTTCGCTGAAGGACAGGGTTACCGTCCCGATCGCGTCCGATACTCCTGCTTGGTCTATGCACCACTGGATCGCCTCGCCGTCAGCAAACCGTTGACGCGAGCGAGCGAGCCATCGCTCGCCCGCTCCTATGTCATCGGGAACGGGATCGCCGGCCAGGGAGGCGGATTCGATATCCGTCGCGCGCGCAAACCATGCCGGGATATCCTGTTCGCTCGGCGCCCGAAGCACGAGCCTCGGCGTCGTTAGCTTCGGAACTCGGACTGGCTGCATAGAAGGCATGTTCGACCCGGGACAGCTCCAATGCAATGGCCCGGCGGCCCAACCGGGTTCGATTATTTTGAAGTAAACGGCCCGGAAAGATGATGTTCGCGCAGCAAGGTCGACAGCCGGTTCGCTGCCTCGATGAAAACCTCGCCTTCCGAAGAGAGCAGCGCCTGGCGTTCTTGGGCGGACGCAGCCAGAAGACGCTCCCAGAATCCGGCCACGACAGCGCCCGCACCGGCCAAGCCGGCGGCAAGCGCCTGGTCCGCGGCGAGTGCCGCGAGGTGCCGGGGCGTAATGCCGCCGATACCGGGAGGGACTTTCGCCCCCATATCGACGAAACCCGGAGGCAACGAGCCTTTCAGATTGGTGACCTGA
This sequence comes from Mesorhizobium sp. M2A.F.Ca.ET.042.01.1.1, assembly GCF_003997405.1. NCBI lineage: Bacteria > Pseudomonadati > Pseudomonadota > Alphaproteobacteria > Hyphomicrobiales > Phyllobacteriaceae > Mesorhizobium > Mesorhizobium sp. M2A.F.Ca.ET.042.01.1.1. Next base: position 6,193 of record NZ_RZRX01000274.1, on the reverse strand, counting down.
CGCTCGGTGATGACCGCGTGGATCTGGTCGACCGCCTGCTTGGCGCCCGCGACGCGAGAGGGATGATCGGTGTCGGCCGCGGCATGCGGGAGGAGCTCCAGACGCGGGCCATAAGCTTCGACCAGTTTGAGATAGGGCAGCATCGGGCCTGAAAGCGTGCCGCCGTCCCTGAACAGATCCGCATCGATCGCCGCATGGGAAACGCGCCCTGACGCCAGCGCGCGCTCCAGCGCTGCAACATCGACCAGCTCGCCGCGATCATAGTTGACAAGCACGGCGCCGGGGTTGAGGAGAGAGAGGACTTCATCACCAATCAATCCGGCATTGGCGTATCGTTGCGCGCCGGGATCGTAAGCACCGAGGCCAAGGTGGACCGAAAGCGCGTCGGCGCCGCGCGCCGCGTCTTCCATGGTTGCGGCGTAGTCGAAGCCTTCCAGCTCGATCCATTTTTGGTGACGGGGCCGTGCATGAATGGCGACCCGCATGCCGAAAGCCTGGCCGAGCCTGGCGAATTCCCGGCCGATATTGCCATAGCCGATCACCGCCAGTCTTTTGCCTTCGAGCTTCTCGGTCGGATAATGGCGCAGGTCCTTTCCCGTATCGAACTGCCCGCCGGCAACGAGGGCGTTGAGCTTGTCAACTGGAAGGTCAGGCCTGACTTTCAGCAGCGCCTTCATGGCCATCTGCGCGGTGGCGCGGCTGTTGATGCCGGGCGTGTTCATCAGCGGCGCTTCGCCGCCTTCTCCGCTGCCACCGCCCCAGGATGCCGAGCCCATATTGCCGGTGCCGGCGCCGATGCGAACGCCGCCAAAGCGGAACCTGGTCTCGGCCGGAATGAAGGTCGCGGCGGCGATGAGGGCGTCGTAGCGGCCGTCGCCGGCCTCGGCCAGCAATTCGTCGCGCGTGCTCAATTGCGGCTGGTAGAAGAAATGCAGCTTGCCGGGGTCAGGCGCGCGGGCCTTGGCGATGCCTGTATGGTGGAACACGCCACCCTTGGCTTCGATGTAGGCCTTGACCTCGCTATGGTCGGGATTGCCATCGGCCCCAAACCGGAGGCCGACAAAATCGCAGATCAGAATATTGGCTGATGTCATGAGGCGTCGTTTCCGTGCAGCTGTCTCCAGTTACTCCAATCCGTTATGCGATGGAGCAACGTGAAACGGCATATCCGGGTCGCAAGCGAGAGATTTACCGCAGGAGTCTAGAACCTGTCGGCTCCGAGCGGCGACAGACCGACCATCGGTTGGTCGGCCGGAAAGCCGGCCGGATTCGATAATCTCGGGTTCCGCTGCCGTCGAAGAACAGCCACTCTTCGACAGATGAACGATTGGAATCGTTGTGTACTTGGAGCGGTGCGCCTTCCGTCTGGAATCGGCCACCTGCTCCAAGTCTTTCTGCGTCCCGTCAGATCCTAAAGCGCGTCGCGTTTTTCCAGATTGCCCCATGCGCTTTAGGTTTTTGATTTGCGCATGTCTTTATCCCGAAACCGGTTCCCACTTTCGGGAGACATGCTTTACCCGTGCCGGATTTCCGTGCCGAGCACTTTCAGGCATTCCCGGATGAAGGCGGCGAGAGCCGTCCAGCCCTTGGCCGAAACCATCGTGCCGTCGACATAAGCCTCCGTCGGAGACAGGTCGATATAGGTGCCGCCGGCGAGCGTCACTTCCGGCTCGCAGGCCGCCAGCGCACCGACCTTCTTGCCGCGTACGATGCCATCGACCGCGATCAGGATCTGCACGCCGTGGCAGATGGTGAAGATCGGTTTCTTCGTTTCGTGGAAATGACGCACCATCGCCTGAATGCGCTTGTCGGTGCGGATGTATTCCGGTCCGCGGCCGCCGGCGCAATAGACGGCGTCATACTGGTCGAGCTGCTTCTCCGCGTCGGCGAACGTCTTGTTGATCAGGGCATAGTGGCCGAGCTTCTCGGTATAGGTCTGGTCGCCCTCGAAATCGTGCAGCGAGGTCTTGATCACGTCGCCGGCGTTCTTGTCGGGGCAAACGACGTGCACGGTGTGACCAACGGCTTCCATCGCCTGCTGATAGACAAAGATTTCGTATTCCTCGGTGAACTCACCGGTCAGCATCAGTATTTTCTTGGCTGGCATGACTTGTCCTTTCGATTTTTGGGAATGCCAAGGCGCTGCCGCGCCCTGGCTGTCGCAAAGTTCGGTTTGCCGATTGTCAGAAGGGAGAATCCGGGAAGTAGTATTCCTTGGCATTGGCCTGAGTGATCAGCGGCGCATCGAGCTTGACGTGGCCGCGAACCGGGGCCTGGCCGATCAGATTGGCCACAGTCATGTAGACGGCCGTCTTGATCATCGAAGGCGGATAAGGCGTCTCGACGGGCGTCACGGCGTCACCGTCGATCACCTTCTTGACGATGTCCTTCATGCCGTTGCCGCCAAGCGCCAGCTTGATGTCGGTGCGGCCCGACTGCTTGACCGCCTCGAGCACGCCGAGAAGCATGTCGTCGTCATTGGCCCAGACGGCATCGATATGCGGATATTTGGCGAGGTAGTCCTGCATCAGCTTGAACGCCTCGTCGCTGTTCCAATGGGCGTATTGGATGTCGAGCACCTTGATGCCGGTGCCCTTGATCGTGTCCTGGAAACCCTTGATGCGCTCGTCGTCGATCACGGTCGGGATGCCGCGCAGCACTACCACGTCGCCCTTGCCGCCGAGCTTGTCGATCATGAACTTCGCCGTGTTGGCGCCAACCGCGATGTTGTCGCCGGCCAGGTAGAGGTCCTGGATCGAGGCATCGGTCAGGCCGCGGTCGACGACGGTGATGAAGGTGCCCATGTCCTTGATGGCCTTGACCGGCTGGGTCAGTTCCTCCGAGGTGTAGGGCAGGATGACCAGCGCATCGAGCTTGCGGCTGGCTGAAAGGTCCTCCAGCGCGCTGACCTGATCGGCCGCGGATGGCGAGGTCTTCACCACCACCTCGACATCGGGAAAGGCCGCGTTGATTTCCTTGGCGGCGGCCTGGGCGTGATAGACCACGCCAGCCGTCCAGCCATGGTCCGCCGCCGGGATTGACACGGCGACCACCTTCTTGTCGGCCGCCAGCGCCTGGCCGGCGACCATCAACGCGCCGACGGCCACGGCCGCAAACCATTTTCTACTGAACATTACAAACCTCCCAGAGATGAGGACCAATCAAACACAGGCACCCGCCCGGTCCCGAGACGGATTATTTGGAGAAGCGCTGCACGAGCATGGCGATGATGATGATGACGCCCTGAACCGCGGCGACGAGGTATTCGGAAACGAAGTCGGAGAGCACCATCAGGTTGGCGATCAGTTCCAGGATCACCGCGCCGGCGATCGTGCCCCAGATGCGTCCCTTGCCGCCGCGAAGCGCGGTTCCGCCGATGACGACGGCGGTGATGACCTGCAGCTCCCAGAGCTGCCCTGTGGTGGGCGTGGCGGCGCCGAGCCGGGGCACGTAGCAGATGGCCGCGATGGCGACGCACGCTCCCTGGATGACATAGGCAATGGTGCGCGTCTTGATGACCGAGATGCCGGAGTAACGGGCCACGTCCTCGTTGGCGCCGACGGCGGCGCATCTGCGGCCATATTTGGTCTTGTAGAGGACAAAGGCGCCGAGCACCGCGACGATCGCGGAGATCAGGATGGGAATTGGGATCCCGCCCAGGGTTCCGAAATAGACCGGCCGGTATGCCTCGCGCAGCGACTTGTCGATCGGGATCGTGCCGCCGTTCGTCATGTAGGTGATAAGCGCGCGGAAGATGCCCATGGTGCCGAGCGTGGCGATGAACGGCTCAATCTTGCCTACGGTGACGATGACGCCATTGGCCAGGCCGCACAGCAGCCCCGTCACGACCGCGATCGCCATCCCAGCCGGAATGGCCCAGAGGCCGAGGCTCGGCGCCATCATGTTCATGAACATGATGGTGATGCCGGCAATGAAAGCCACCATCGAGCCCACGGACAGGTCCAGGCCGCCCGAGGAGATAACGAATGTCGCGCCAACGGCGATGATGGCGACATAGGCACTGCGCGTGATCACGTTGCTGAGGTTTGTTGCAGACAGGAAGTCGGGATTGACCAGGAATCCCAGCGCAAGCAGCGCCGCAAGAGCAAGAAACGGGCCGGCGTCGGCCCATGAGAATTGGTATTGCCGCTCGCTTCGCGCCGGCGCGGACTGGGTAAGCGCTGTCACTTTGTTCCTCCCTGGGCGACGTGCGCACGCGAGCTGGTTGCCAGCAGCGCGATGTTGCTCTCGGTCATCGTTTCGCCCGAGACTTCGCCGCTGATCCTGCCCTCGCGCATGACGATGACGCGGTCACAGATGCCCACCAGTTCCTGCATCTCCGAGGAAATGACGATGCAGGCTTTGCCCTGCCTCACGAGATCCTGGATGAAGCCGTAGATCTGCGCCTTGTTGGCGATGTCGATGCCGCGGGTCGGCTCGTCGATGATGACGACGGACGGATCGGTCAGGAGCACCTTGGCGAGCAGAAGCTTCTGCTGGTTGCCGCCGGAGAGCTGCCCGGCCCGCGCGCCAAGGCTCTTCAGGCGGATGTCGTAGCTGGAGATTGCCTGCGCCAAGGCCCGCGCTTCGCGATCGCGTCTTACGATGAGACCGGGATGGAAGCTGGTGAGGGCGGACAGAGTAAGGTTCGGCCCGAGACGCTCCTGCAGGAGCAGGCCCTTGCCCTTGCGGTCCTCGGTCAGATAACCGATGCCGGCTTCCATGGCTTCGCGCTGGGAGCGTATCCGAACCGGAGCGCCGTTGAGTTCGACCGCAGCGGTTCCCGGCCGGAGTCCGAGCATTCCTTCGAACAGCTCCGTTCGCCCGGCGCCGATCATTCCGGCGAAGCCGAGAATCTCGCCCTTGTGCACGGTGAACGAGACGTCCTCGACGAAGCCCGGAACCACGGCGTTCCGCACGCTCAGCATCGGCTCGTTTGTCCGCGCCGCCTGCTTTTGGGGATAAAGAGCGTTGAGCTCGCGGCCCACCATCAGCCGCGCCATGTCGATCTGCGTCAGTGTATGGCCCGGATAGGTGCCAACCAATTTGCCGTCGCGCAGGACGCTGACCTTGTCGGCCAGCCGCTGCACCTCGTCGAGCCGGTGGCTGATATAGAGGACCGCGATGCCGCGTGCCTTGAGTTCGAAGATGATGGTGAGGAGACGCTCGACTTCTCCCCCCGTCAGCACGGCTGTCGGCTCATCGAAGATGACCACCCGATGCTCATCGAGCAAGGCGCGGGCTATCTGCACCAGTTGGCGATCCGCCAGCGAGATGTCGCGCACGAGAGACGTGGCCGAGACCTCGCAGCCCAGCTCCGCGAGCTTTGCCGCAGCGAGGCGGCGCATGCGGGCATCATCGACAAGGCCACCCTTGGTGAGCTCGCGGCCGAGGAAAAGATTGTCGGTGACGCTCAGCGCATCGGCGAGCAGGATCTCCTGATGCACCAGGGCGATGCCGGCGGCCTGAGCCTGGTCCGGCCTGCTGAAGCGCACCCGGTGCCCCGCCATGGACAACGTGCCTTCAGTCGGCTCGATGTAGCCGGACAGCAGCCGCATGAATGTCGACTTGCCGGCGCCGTTCTCGCCGATGATCGCATGGATCTCGCCGGGCTGGATGTCGAGCGTGACATCCGACAGCACGGTGACGGCGCCGTACTGCTTGGACAGCCCCTCGGCGCGCAACACCGCAGGGCCAACCGGGATGCCGGCTGCGGGCGCAACAGCGCTATCTCCGTCGATGCGAGCGGCAATGGACATGGGAGCAATTACTCGAAGGCGGGCAGGAGGCGGTCCCGCGAATTCTCAATGTGCACGTGCATCGCCTTCTCGGCGGCATGCGCGTCGCCGGCCGCGAAAGCAGCGAGAATCGCCTCATGCTCGTCCAGCGCTTCTTCGGTGACGCGCGAGTGATACATCAGGCGGAAGATATGGAAGTGCGTATGCTGGTGATTCAGCGTCTCGCGGATGAGCTCGTTCTGCGCGAACTCCATGATTTTGTCGTGGAAGATCGCGTCCTGCCGCGCGAAGTTGGAATAGCGCAGGCGCTCGTCCTTCCCCACCCGCCGCGCCATCACGCCCGCCGCTTCCTGCAACACCGCCAGGCGCTCTTCGTCCAGCGCTGCCGTAGCCTTGGCGGCGGCAGCGGGCTCCAACAGAAGGCGCAGCTCGTACAGCTCGTCAAACCGGCGCCG
>NZ_RZRX01000273.1:0-8007 GCF_003997405.1 Mesorhizobium sp. M2A.F.Ca.ET.042.01.1.1 | reverse complement strand
ATGGCGGCGATCACAATGTCGATCAGGGCGACGGCGGCGGCCGCCCATGCTTGGCCGATGGACACCTGCAGGGCGTAGAAGCCGGCGATGTTGACCATCCCCAGCCCGAACACTGCAATGAGGCCAGAGAAGGCAATCAGACCGGCCCGACGCAGCAGAATGTCCAGCCAAATCTTCCCGATCAGAAGATCGGCTTTTTTCAACACCTGCAGGTCGCGAACAAGATGATCAATCACGCTTCGTCCCTCAGTGCCTTCCGAGCAGGCGCCCGATCAGTATTCCGACAAGCAGCGCGCCGACGACGCTCGACGTCGGATGTTGCGAAATGTTCTTCTCTGCTTCCTCAAAGAACCCGGTGACCTCGTCCGCGAGCGCGCGCAGGTCGGCGTGCCATTCTTCGTCTTCGGCTGTGTGGACCGGTTCGGCACCGGTGGCAACATTGTCTGTCGGGGCGGCTGCGGCCGTTCGCTGCTGTTGCAAGAGCGCCACCGCCTCTTGCAGCGATTTCAACTCGCGGGAGACCAAGGCATCTGTGCTCACGTCGTTACCTTCCCAAGGTGACTTCGCCCGAATTCAGGTCGATGACTCGGATTTGGTCTGCGCACCGCCCTTCAGGGCATCGCCGGCCTGTTGATTGGCTCGATCGAATGCTTGGCGCGATTCGGCCAGCGCCGCGCTCAGCGCCGCCCAGGATTCTCCTCCTGCCTGCGTCAGCTTATGCAGCCGCGCCTCGGCCTCCGCGGCGTCCGCCTTCATCTTGATTACCGCCGCGTCGATGTCGGCGCGCCTCGCGGTCACGGCTTTCCTAGCTTCGTTGTGGAATGCCTCGGCCGTCGCGCGCCAAGCCTTAGCCTGTGCTGCGGCAGCCTGGAGGAATGTCGCCTTTTGCTGCTCCGCCTGTTTGCCGACCATCTCGAAATACGTGGTGACCTCGGTCTCGAAACGACGCCACTGCGATTCCAACTTGGCTCTGTTCTCCTGGACAGCAGCTTGTCCTGCTTTTGCTTGGGCCTTCGCGGCGGCCTCAAATTCGTCGCGCCGCTTCCTGAGGTCGGCGACAATTCGATCGGCATCGGCCTTCGAGTCGACCTTCACTTGGCCCACCTTGGCTTCCAGCGATGCCAAGATGGCGTCCATCTCGTCGATCCGTTGCTTGGTCCAATTCAGATAGGCATGCATGCTGCTCTGATCCGACATCATTGCCTCCATTTTGCCGTGCTGCCTGCGCTCGTGGGGAGGTATAAACTTCTCCTAGGAGGCGTGGCTTTGACTTGCGTCAACTCCGAGCAATCGCGTGCGGGAGGGCATCATGGTCGCACCTGGCACTCACCACGGACTCGAACGCGGTCCTCTGCCGGATGTTGGCTGCCGGCGGCTGCGGATAGCGGCAAACGTCGAATCTGGTGGCTGGCGCTCGATCAAGTTGCGGCCCAACAGCGCCGCCTTTGCGCTGACAATCTCATTGGTATCGACGAGCGGCGAATCTGTGCTAAGGCGCCGCCCGATCAATCAAAAGGACGACACTGTGAGCGAACTGACCTTGGCCGAGGCGACCGAAAACATCTATGCCTCACTCCGAGCGGACAATGCCGACCTCGATGCGCATATCGCGGCACTCAAGGCGGCACTGGCGCGAGAGGGGAAGAAACAGGCGGTGTTCGATCCCACCAGGCTGGTGCAGAACAACCGCGCCGGCCGCAAGCTGATGCAGGCCTATTTTCGCCAGCGCGGCGTGAGCGTGAGCTTCTCGGAGTAGGTCTGCTCGCGACCCGTCTCGTTGACCGACGGCGCAGCCTGATTGGCCATAGAGCAATTCTAGGAAAAGTGTGAGCGGTTTTCCGTCCGGAATTGCGTAAAAACAAAGGGATAGAGCGGATCGCCGTTTCCGTGAAACGGTGAAACGCTCTAGCGTCGGATTTGGCGGCTTAGATACAGGGCGGGATCACTCGCGGCTGTTCAAGTGCCTCACCTGCCGCAGCGCCGGGAACAGCCAGGCCCACAAGCCCGCGACCGCGATGGCGCCGATGCCGCCGATCACCACGGCGGGGACCGTGCCGATCAGCGCCGCCATCGTGCCGGCGCGGAATTCGCCGACCTCGTTGGAGGCGCCGACGAAGACCTGGTTGACGGCGTTGACGCGGCCGCGCACCTCGTCGGGCGTCCAGAGCTGGATCAGCGTCTCGCGGATATAGACGCTGAACATGTCGGTGGCGCCGAGCAGGGCCAGCGCCGCGATCGACAGCCAGGTGATGGTCGAGACGCCGAACAGCACCGTGAAGGCGCCGAACAGGGCGACGAAGCCCAGCATGATCTTGCCGGCATGGTCGCGGATCGGATGGCCGGCGAGCCAGACGGCGACGCAGATGGCGCCGATGCCGGGCGCCGAGCGCAGCAGGCCGAGGCCCCAGGGACCGAGCTCCAATATGTCGCGCGCGTAGACCGGCAGCAGCGCCGAGGCGCCCGACAGGAGCACGGCGAAGAGGTCGAGCGAGATCGCGCCGAGCACGATCTTCTCGCCCCAGATATAGCGGAAGCCGGCAAACAGCGTCTGCATCGTCGGCTTGTCGGTGGCCGTCTGCTGGGCGGGCTTCGGGATGGTGAAGATGAGCACCGCGGCGGCGAGCATCAATAAGGCGGCGGTGGCATAGGCGACTTCCGCCGAAACGCCGTAGAGCAGGCCGCCGGCGACCGGACCGACGATGGTCGCCGTCTGCCAGGCCGACGAGTTCCAGGCGATGGCGTTGGCGAAGTCTTCCTGCGGCACGAGATTGGCGAAGAGCGAGGACGAAGCCGGTCCGTAGAAGGCCCGCGCAATGCCGAACATCACCAGCACGATGAAGATCGGCAGCGGGCCGTGAAGTCCGCGCAGTGTCAGAAGCAGCAGGGCCAGCGCGCAGCCGGCCTCGACCAGCGTCGCCAGCGTCATGATCAGCCGGCGGCCGAAGCGGTCGGCGACCACCCCGGTGACCAGGACCAGAAGCAGCGAAGGCAGGAACTGGACGATGCCGACAATGCCGAGGTCGAACGGGTCACGGGTCAGGTCATAGACCTGCCAGCCGACCGCGACGGACACGATCATCGTGGCGAAGGTGGTGAGGAAGCGCGCCGTCCAGTAGCTGAGGAACGGGCGGTGCCGGAACGCGGCGTAGCGCTGGTCTGGTGAAATTGCTTCGGCGGTCATGATTCGAGGGCCCCGTTGCGACAACGGCCGGCGGGGCACGGTGGGCGCTGGTCCGGCCAGAACCCTTTAGCCCAGTTCGTCCTGCCATGCGCGCAAAAATCCGCGCTGGATCAAAGAAAATCGAATTTTTGCCCGGGCGGCGACTCAGCTCCGCAACGCGGCCGAGATGGCCGCCAGCCCGCCGCGCAGCGCCGCTTCCGTCGGCCAGCCGAAGCCGAGGCGGAAGAAGCGCTTCGGCATCTCGAACCAGTGGCCGGGGCCGACATAGGTGCCGTGCTCCTCCAGCAGCCGGGTGTAGAAGCGGTCGAGGTCGAAGCCCGCATCGACGTTGAGCCGCGGGAAGCCGACGACGCCGCCTTGCGGCCGCACCCAGTCGACCAGCGTCTCGCCGTCGATCCAGGCCTGCACGATGTCACGGCGCCTTGCCATGTCCGGCAGCAGCGAGGCGAGAAAGGCGTCACGCCTTTCGAGCGTGGCGCGGGCGATCGCCTCGTCGATGACGCTGCCGCAGATGCCGATCTGCTCTTTGGCGGCGAGGAAGGTTTCCTGCAGCTCCGGATCCCGGGTCAGCAGCCAGCCGATGCGGATGCCCGGAATGCCGAAAGCCTTGGACAGGGAGCAGACGCTGATCGCGCCCGGGCTAAGCGAGGCCGCCGCGGGCAGGCGCTCGCCATAGGAGAGGTCGCGATAGGTCTCGTCGACCAGCAGGCGACATTTGTGATGTTCGGCAAGCGCGATTAGTGCGTCGAGATCGGCGCGTGTCATCATCGTGCCGGTGGGATTGTGCGGGCAGGTGACGCTGATCAGTCTGGTGTTCGGCCGCAGCTCCGCCTTCACGCGTCCGATGTCGACGGCGAAGCTTTGGTCGAAATCGAGATCGACATAAGAGATGGCGCAGCCGATCGCCTTCGGCGTCTCGATGTTGGTGGCGTAGTTCGGCCGCACGACCACAAGATGGTCGCCGGGCGACAGCAGCGCGGTGGCGATGATGAACAGCGCGCCGGCCGCGCCCGCAGTCACCAGCACATCGGCGGGGGAAAGGCCCTCGTCCAGCGCGGCGATCAGCGCGCGCAGGTCCTTGTCGCCGCGATGCTCGCCATAGAACAAGGTGAGGTCCGGCAACGTCAGGCCGATGTCGGAGAGTTTCTGGTCGGCGATCGAGCTTTCGGAGAGATTGTAGCGGATGCGGTCGTAGCCGTATTCCTCCGGCGCTTCCTTCTCGATCAGCATCCTGGCGTAGTTCATGGCCCCCTCCACCCAATCTCCGGTAGCAACCAAGCCACAAAAGCAGGAAGCCTGCCAAGGTCGATTCCTCGGCAGGCTTCCTCAAATCATTGGTGCAGGCGCGCTATTTCAAGCGCTCGCCTTGGCCTTCCTACCCCGGGCGGGCTTCGCCGGTTCCGGTTCCGCCTTGCGGCCGAGGCCGATAGACTTGGCCAGCTGCGAGCGCGAGGCCGCATAGTTGGGAGCGACCATCGGATAGTCGGCCGGCAAGCCCCATTTGGCGCGGTAGGCTTCGGGCGTCAGGCCGAAATGCACGCCGATATGGCGCTTCAGCGATTTGAACTTCTTCCCGTCCTCAAGGCAGATGATGTAGTCCGGCGTCACCGAGCGCCTGGGATTGACGGCGGGGGTCGGCGGGGGCGCCGCGGGTTCCGCCGGCTGGCTGATCCCGCCGATCGATGAGGCGACGCTGGCGATCAGCCCGCCCAGGTCCGAAGCGGGCAGGCGGTTTTTCGCGACATAGGCCGATACGATGTGAGCGGTGAGCTCGAGCAGATCGACTTCCTTGGCTGTGCTGGTGTCTTCGTCCACGTAGTCCCTCCATTTCTACCGCAAGGCCGCGAAACCGATCCGGCTTCGCGGTGTGTAATATCAAAGCGCTGCCAGCGTTGTTGGCGAATTCGAAAGCCGCAGGGGCCGCAGGCCGGCGAATTCCTAGTCGGCAAATCTGCGCGACGCAACGATTGTCGCATCAATACACGCTGTTTTGAACAATTATACTGAAATGTAACAATATCAGACGATCAGCGCCTTGTCGCGCCATAGACGAAATCCACCCTCGAAAGCGCGAGTGTTGTCGCCGCGCCGGGATTTTTCAGGCAATTCATCGAGCTTGTCGACATTGCCGCCGCCGATCACGACATAGTCCGGCTGCAAGGCGGCGCGAAGCCTGCCCACGACGTCGAAAACGTATTTGCGCCACTTCTTCTTCCCGTGCTTCACCAGGCCGCGCTCGCCGACATAATCCTCGAAAGTCGCGCCCTTCTTGTAGGGCAGATGGGCAAGCTCCATCGGCTGGCCGACATTCCTGATGATCATGGCGGCGCCCAGGCCCGTGCCGAGGCCGAGGAACAGCATGCGGCCCCCGTCATAGCTGCCGATCGCCTGCATCAAGGCGTCGTTGACGAGTTTCACCGGCTTGCCGAAGGCGGCGGTGAAATCATAGCCGTTCCAGCCCTTGCCGAGATTGAAGGGATCGAGCGAGGGCTTGTTGTCCCTTACAGGGCCGGGAAAGCCCATCGAGATCAAGTCGTAGGTCAGGCCCTCCGCCAGTTTCCCGACCGAAGCGACGACTTGGTCGGGGGTCAGGCTCGGGCCGGACGGAACGCGGCGCATCTCGCCGCCGGCGCTGGTGAGGATCTTCACATGCGAGCCGCCGACATCGATGCTGAGCACGATCGGATCGCTGCCCGTCGCGGCGGTCTTTGCTGCCTTCGCCATTCCCTCCTCCCCGGAAGTTATCTGGTCGGATTGATCCAGCCATCGGGCGGGCCGAAGCCTTTCATGGCATCAGCCGGCCCCCAGGTCTTGGGCGCATAGATCGCCGGCGGAGTGGTGTCGCCGAGCACCGGCCCGACGATGCGCCAGGCAAGCTCGGCGGCGTCTTGGCGGGTGAACAGCTGGCCATTGCCGTTCATGGCGTCGCCGATCAGCCTTTCGTAAGGCGGCATGTCGCCCTTGGAGTCGTCGAGCGCGGTGAGTTCCACCTGCTCGCCGATCATGTCGTCGCCGGCCCTCTTGCGCTGCGCGCCGATCGAGATCGCCACCTGCGGGTCGATGCGGAAGCGCACGTAATTGGCGTCGTCCGGCTTGATCGGATCGAAGACGTCGAGCGGCGGCCGCTTCAGCCGCACGATCACCTCGGTGGCATGCACCGGCATGTTCTTGCCGGCGCGGATGAAGAAGGGCACGTCGCGCCAGCGCCAGGTGTCGACGAAGAAGCGCACCGCGGCGAAGGTCTCGACCGGCGAGTTGGGCCTGACGCCCGGCTCGGCCAGATAGCCGTCGAACTGGCCGCGCACGACGTCGTCCCTGGTCAGCGTGCGGATCGCGCGCAGCACCTGCACCTTCTCGTCGATCAGGTCGTCGGCCGAGCGGCCGACCGGTGGCTCCATGGCGAGCAGAAGCAGGATGTTGAGCAAATGGTTCTCGATCACGTCGCGGATGCAGCCGACATCGTCATAGAATTTGCCGCGGCCCTCGATGCCGAAATCCTCGGCCATGGTGATCTGCACGCTCTCGACGAAGTTGCGGTTCCAGATCGGCTCGAGGAAGGAGTTGGCGAAGCGGAAATAGAGCAGGTTCTGGATCGCTTCCTTGCCGAGATAGTGGTCGATACGGAAGATCGACTGCTCGTCGAACACCAGATGCAGCACCCGGTTCAGCCAGCGCGCCGACTGCAGGTCGTGGCCGAAGGGTTTTTCGATCATCAGCCGCGCGCCGTGCGCGGTGCCGGACTGCTCCAACCCCTGCACGACGGTCTCGAACATCGTCGGCGGCACGGCCATATAGTGCAGCGGGTGTTGCGCCGGACCCAGCGCCGTCCTCAGCTTCTCGAAGGTGGCGCCGTCGCGGTAGTCGCCGCTGACATAGCGCAGCTGCGAGGCGAGCTTGGCAAAGACCATGTCGTCGATGCCGCCCAGCGCGGTGACGATGCCGTCGCGGGCGCGGTCGACCAGCTTGGGCAGCTCCCAAGGGTCGAAGGCAACGCCGATCACCGGCTCGGCCAATGTTCCCTTGGCGACCATCTGGTAGAGCGCCGGGAATATCTTCTTGTGCGCAAGGTCGCCGGTCGCTCCGAAAAGCACCAGCGTGTCGGACCTCTCCTGGCTCATGCCGTCTCTCCCCTCACGCGCCGGTCTTCGGCTTTTCGACATGGCCGCCGAAGGCATAGCGCATGGCGGACAGGAGCTTGTCGGCGAATTGCGATTCGCCCTGCGAGGAGAAGCGGTCGAACAGCGCCGAGGACAGCACCGGCGCAGGCACGCCGGTGTCGATCGCCGCCTTCAGCGTCCAGCGTCCCTCGCCGGAGTCGGAGACGCGGCCGCCGAACTGGGCGAGTGCCGGATCGCTCTTCAGCGCGCCGGCGGTGAGATCGAGCAGCCAGGAACCGATGACGCTGCCATGCCGCCAGACTTCGGCGACCTGGGGCAGGTCGATATCGAACTGGTAATATTGCGGATTTTCGAGCGGGCTGGTCTCGGCATCGGCGGTGCGCTGCCTTTTGCCGGCATTGGCCGATTTCAGGATGTTCATGCCCTCGGCATAGGCGGCCATGACGCCATATTCGATGCCGTTATGCACCATCTTGACGAAGTGGCCGGCGCCGCTCGGGCCGCAGTGCAGATAGCCGAAAGCCGCCGTTCCGTCGGCCTTCGAGGGATTGGCTCCGGCGTCCGGGCCCGGCGCCAGCGTGGCGAAGACCGAATCGAGATGCTTCACCGCTTCGTCCGGGCCGCCGATCATCAGGCAGTAGCCGCGCTCCAGGCCCCAGACGCCGCCGCTGGTGCCGACATCGACGAAGTTGATGCCCTTCACCGCCA
>NZ_RZRX01000272.1:0-8010 GCF_003997405.1 Mesorhizobium sp. M2A.F.Ca.ET.042.01.1.1 | reverse complement strand
GCATGGGTAAGGAAGGCCGGAAGCAACCGGCCGGATTGGGCAGCCAGAAAGAGTTCTTTGGCGCAACGGGGAGTTACGCGGGTGGGTAAGTCGCAGCTTCTGCATGCTCGTCTCGGTTGAGAGGCCGGCGAACATGTCTCTGCCAAAATTCTTTATAGGCATGATGTTCGCGCTGGCGATCGTCATCGGCTGGTCTTATTTCGACGGCGCGTCGGCGGGCACCATCCTCTTGCGTGCCATCGTTTGCGCCGTGATCATCCAGGCAGGCTATTTCCTTCTGGTCTTCGCCATGATCGGCAGGGCAACGCCGACTTCGGCCGACAAGATCCGAGAAGCCGACCGCGGCGCAATCCTGAACAAGGTCGCCGACGGCGAGAAGCTAAGCGCCAGACGCAGCCTCCACTGACCGTCCGGTCTGAGGGTCCTGCGCGATCTCGACCGATGGCGTGGTCTCCTGCCCTGGCTGCTCGCCGGACAGCATCCTGGCCAGCCGGCTGCCGCCTTTTGCCTTCAGCCGCCGATATTGTCCGACCTCGACGATGTGCCCGTTCTCGATGGCCACGACCCAGTCGGCGAAGGCGATCATCGACGGCCGGTGCGCGATGGTCAGAATCGTCATCCGGCCGCGCAAAGCCTCGATCGATTGCGCGATCAGCGACTGGTTCTGCCAGTCGAGCGCGCTCGTCGCCTCGTCGAGGATGAGCAGCGATGGCTTGCGCAGCAGCGCCCGCGCCAAGGCGATGCGCTGCCGCTCGCCGCCGGAAAGCCGGACGCCGCGGTCGCCCACCACCGTCTCCAGCCGCGATGCCAGCCGTTCCACGAAATCGGCCGCATGGGCGTTGCGCAGGGCCGCCCATAGCTCCTCGTCGCTGGCCCCAGGCGCGGCAAGACGAAGATTGGCGGCGATCGTGTCATGCAGCAGGAACACATCCTGCGGTACATAGGCGACCTGATCGCGCCACGCCCTGCGATTTTGCGCGGTGATCTCCACGCCGTCGGCCAGGATCCGGCCGCTGGTGGGTTCGAGCAGGCCGAGCAGCATGTCGGCGATCGTGCTCTTGCCGGAACCGGAAGGGCCGATCAGCGCCGTCACCTTGCCGGCGGGCAGGCCGAAGGTGATATCGCTGACCACCGGTCTTGCGTCACCCTCGCCATAGGCGAACGATACCTCGCGGATGTTGAGGCCGGTCTCGAGCGACAGTCTCGCGCCTCGATCGGCCATGCCTTGGGTCGGCTCGCGCTCGGCGTCGAAGCGGGCCTGAAGGGCTTGCATCGAAGCGTAGGCCGGCAGGTTGATCAGCACCTGCTGGGTTTGAAGCTGCATGTCCATGAAGCGCGGCGCCACCCGCATGAAGACCAGGAGCAGCACGACGATCTCGGCAAGCGAAAGGTGGAAGCGGACCAGCGCGATGTAGATGAAGAGGCTGAGTCCGATCACGCTCGCCATCTGGAACAGGGCGGTGCCGAGCGAAGAGTTGCGCACGAAGGCGATGTTGTCGGCCTTCATCCTGTCCAGCGTCGCGCCGAGCTCGACGAAATAGCTCGCCTCGACATTGAGGCTCTTGGCGACCTTGATGCCGCCGAGAAACTCGGAGACCGTGCGATACTGGTCCTGGCGGTTGCCGGTCAGCGCGCGGCCATAGGCGCTGGCGCGTGCCCGGAACGGCTGCAGCGCAACCAGCAGCACCAGGCCGATGAGGATGGCGAAGGACGTCATCACCGGCGAGATGAACAGCGAGACCACGAGATAGCCGGTGAGAAGCAATGTCGCCTGGGTGAGCATCAGCAGCGAGAAGGCGGCTACCTGCACGCGGTCGACATCGCCGTTCAGCGCGTGGTCGAGATCGGAGCTGCGGATGCGGGTGAAAACACCCCAGCGCGCCCGGCCGATGCTTTCGAACAGGTTCATGCGCACGCGGTTGACGACATCGTAGAGCAGCCGCGCCATGTAGACCGACTTGAAGCGGTTGAAAATCGCCTGCAGCGCCACCAGCGCGACAAGCAGGCACAGCACCGTCGCCAGCGACAGCGTTCCGCCGGGCACCAGCCAATGCAAGGCTTCCGGCACTCGAACTGCGTAATCCTGTTCGGCCCTGCCGATCAGGCGCAGCAGCGGGACGAGCAGCAGGATCGAGATGCCTTCGGTGAGGCTGCCCAGGATCAGGAAGGTCAGCGCCGTCGCGGTGCGTCGCCCGCCGACATGCGCCATCATGGCGCCGAAGCCGGCAACGTCGCGGAAAAACGACAGGCGAAACTTCGAGGACCAGCCCATGTCCCGCCTCACCTTGTCCCGGACGCCAGGTCGGCTTCGATCGCGGCGACCGCTTCGTCGATCCGGTCGAGTCCGGCCGGCACTTCCAGTCGGCTGACGCCGACCCGTCCGGCGACTTGTGCGCATTGGCTGAGATGCATCGAGGCGGAATCGCCCGGCAGCGCCTGCCGGCCGAACCGCGTGATATAGGAGAATTTGATGACCGCGGGCAACGCTGCGACCCCGGACAGCGGGGAGATAGCCGCCCGCACGCCCCGCTCGAGCACATAGATGCGCGACACCGGCACCGCTTCGGCCGCAAATCCGTCACGCAGCCGATGCTGCGCCTTGTCGATCTGCGGATGCACCTGCGGGCGCACCTCCGCCTGCTCGAGGCGAATGGCGCCGGCCGCGTCCGCCGCAAGCTTGAGCTGCGGGAAGCCGGGCAGGATCATCGGCCGGTCCGGGTCGGACAAATCCAGCGCCACGACATCATCGGTGAGCAGTCGATGGCCGGCGCGGATCATCGCGCCTGCCGTGGTCGATTTGCCGGCGCCCTTGTCGCCCATGAAGATCACGCTTTTGCCGTCGACTTCAATGGCGCTGGCATGCAGGACGAGCAGCCCGCGCTGATGCAAGGCGAGCGCCATCACCGGCCCGAGCAGCGGAAAGGCGAGCAGCGGATCGTCGACCCCTGGCGCCGGATCGACATCGATGCGGTTGGCGCCGCTGATCAAGAACGTGCCAACCGCCTGCCAGGAAAGATACTGGCGCGTCGGCTCGAACCGGAAGGCGGTGGCGTCCCGGGATGCCTGGCCGGGAAGATCGACTCGCCCCACCGCGATCTCCAGGTCCGGCGTCGCCGGGCGCGTCGGCTCCAGCTCCGGCAAGGCCACTTCGGAGCCTATCACCAGCCCGTAGGCCCTGTAGAAACGGCGGACACGTCCGCTCGCCGCCGCCGTTTGCGGCTCGGGCCGCGCAAGGGGAGCGATCGGAAGGTTCATGCGGGGTTTCCCTCAACTTGCCGCAGCCACAGCGACAGCGAAACCGCGCGCCAGACATGCTGGACGTCCGGCAGGGTCGCCTGCTCGGGCCGGCTCAGCATCCGGTCATAGACCGCGGCCACTGCAGGCAGGTTCACATAGGGCGCGATCCGCTCGCTGTCCGATACAAGCAGCCTGTCCAGAAGCTCGCGGTGATTGCCGAGCATGCCATTGACCAGATTGGCGGTGAAATCGATCTTGTCGCGCCGCCATTGCACCGCCGGCGGCAGAACGCCTTGCATCGCCCGGCGCAGCACATGGCGGCCAAAACCGTCCTTGAGCTTTTCCTCGCCGGGCAGCGCCAGGCAGAATTCGACGAGTGGCTTGTCCCAGAACGGATAACGTGGCTCAACGCCGAAATTGGCGGCGGCCTTGTCGAGTACTTCGAAAGCGTGCGGCACCAGCCCGGTCGACAGAAGCCAGCGATGCGTCAGCGCTTCGCTGGCGCTGACGGCGGCGGGCATGTAGCCGCTGCGATGAAAGCGCTCGGCAAGATCGGTGCGCCCGGCAAGATCCGGATTGACCAGATCCGCCCAGGCGGCGCGTGGCGCCTGCGCCGGCCCGCGCCGCACCTTGCGGACAAGGCGTTTGGCCGCCGCCCTCATCCTGGCGATCCGCCAGGCCGGCCCATAGATGGTCAGGAACTTGAAATAGAGGGGAAGCATGCCCTCGCCATAGGTGTTGGCTGCGCTGCGCAACTCGCGCCACAGCTCCAGCCACCTTCCGGCATTGGCGAGCTCGTGAAGGTGTCCGTGGCCTTGCGAGACGACCTCGTCGCCGCCATGCCCGTCGAGCAGCACCTTGACGCCCTTTGCGCCCGCCGTCCGGTAAAGGTCGCGCGTCAAGGACAGGCCTGGCGCCAGGAACGTGCCTTCCTGCTCCTCCAGGATGCGCTCGAACTCGGCGAAGGGCGCGTAGTTGCCGACGGCAATCAGCGTGGCGTCGAGCGGATTGCCGTCGAGCACCGCATCGATGAACGGCTTCTCGTCCATGGACGAGCCCTTGTCGAACACCAGCGAGAAGGTCTTGAGCTTCGGGTTGCCTGTCGCCGCTGCCCTGAGGCTTGCAAGGCATGTGATCGAGGATGAATCGAGGCCGCCGCTCAGCATGGCGCCGACAGCCGACGTGCCACGCATCCGGTTCTCCACCGATTGCGCGAAGAGATGCCTGAATTCTTCGGCCGCGTCAGCGCGCGGCGGCCGCTGTGACGGCTCGATCTGCCAGTAGCGCCGCAGCACAATTCCGTGGCCCGCCACCATCATGCTGTGCCGCGCCGGCAAGCGGAAGATTTCGGCGTAGGGCGTGGCCTGCGGATCGTCCGGCAGGCCGGCGAGAAAACCGGAAATCTGGTGCTCACTGAGGCGCCTGCCGACGCCGTCCAGCGCCAGGATCGGCCCGATCTCCGAGGCGAAAGCAAAGCGCCTTGCGGTCGAATGATAGTAGAAGGGTTTGACGCCGAAATGGTCGCGCGCGCAAAACAGGGCCTGACGATCGCGGTCCCATATCGCGAAGGCGAAGTCGCCTTGCAGGTAGGTCGGACAGGCCTCGCCCCATTTCAGGTAAGCGCGCATGATGAGCATCGCGTCGGCAATCCACCGGTCGCGCAGGCCCAGCCGCGCCAGAAGCTCGTCGCGATTGTCCAGCCGGCAATCGGCGGTGATGGCGAACTTGCCGCCGGCCATCGCCAGCGGACCGGGCCCGTCCTCGCCGGTCGTGTCGAGCCAGGCGTGGCCGAGCGCCACGCTGCCCTCCGTCCGCCACGAGCTGCCGTCGCGGGCACGATGGCGCATGCGCGAAAGCATCTGCTGGATGTCGCTGGCCGCGGCGGGCCTGCCGTTGTCGATATGCAGGATGCCGGCCACGCCGCTCATCGGTCAAGACCCATGGTCGACAAGGTGGGTAAATCCGTTGATCGAGCCGCCAAGCACGATGTGGTTGCCGCTCATCAACCAGGCATGCGCCCTCAGTTCGCTGCCCGTCCCCCTTTCGATGCCGATGCTGATATTCGAGGCGTTGCCCTGGCGGGCAAGCAGATATTGCCCGGCCAGCGCCTGCGTGAGGCAGCTGGCGCCCGGCACCAGCCGCGCGGCGGCGGCAACGCCCCAGGCGACGCGCCGCAGGTCGGCGATGCCGGCGTCGCGCCTCGCATCAAGCCGCGTGATCAGGCCGCGGACGCGGTTGTAGGAGGAAAGCGTCAGCGCGAGCCGCACCACGCTCACCACCGCCAGGCAGCGCGCCAGAAACAGCATCTCCCGGCCGCTCAGCGAGCGGATCGTAAAGCGCGCCGCGATCCTTCGGATTCGCTCCATGCGCTTCAGGTCCTTGATTTCACGCATGTCTTTATCCCGAAACCGGTCCCCGCTTTCGGGAGACATGCTTTAGACCAGTTCCTCACTGTGGAGCCTCGCAAGCCCTGCTTCGGTCAGCCCCCTCAGCAAGCTTTCGACATCGGCCTTGCAGCGCTCGGCATCGACATTGTAGCGCGCAAGCACGGCGCCGCGGATATCGAGCACCGATCGCGGCTCCTGGATCTGCTCCCAGATGAAGGCGCCGACGCTGTTCAGGCTGTAATAGACATTGGATTTGAGGTGGAGCAGCGCCAATCCGGCGCCGAATTCACAAGCCACCGCCTCGCCTGTCGCGACCACGCGGTCATGGTCCGAAGGGTTCCAGTGCATGCTAAAACCTCGTTGCTGGCCCGCCACGCCCTTGGACCTTGGCCAGGGATCGGTTGCCTGCGATCCTCTGTCGTAAGCCGGGGGACAAAAGCCCCCCGGCTCGCCTATTGGTAATATCCGGAGCCCCACTTAGACTCCCAGGTGCCTGCAAGCTTACGAGAAAGTCAGCTCGCCGACCGGCGTGTGTGCGGGAAAGCTCACGTCGAGCGCCGTCGAACCAGCACCACCCTGCGTGATGGTTTCAATCGAACCATGAACCGTCAAGCTGGGGGTTTCGTACTCATGCTTCTCAACATTCTGTTCCATTTTACTCTCCAATTAAGGACTGGAAGCGGCCGCAGAATGCCGCCAGCATATGGCTATGCTGCAATGCGATTGCTGCATGGCAACATTCATGAGTCAAGCGTGATTTACCAAGCATTAATCAATTCTTGGTTGCGCTTGCCTTTCTTGATGATCAAGCCATGAGCATCGTCATCGTAATCCTCAACCACTCAGGAATTCAACTGCGCGTTCTCGTCGATTAAATAAACCATTGATTTACTTATAATATTTTTTTGACGATAAATACGTCCTGCGGATGTGAGGAAATTGCTGCAAAAAACCATGGTTTTTCGGCTTGCAGCATCGTCACGGAGGCTTGTCTTCAAAAGTGATTGAATGTGTGCGATTTTAAACGCTTAGGTTGTGAATTTGAAGTGGCTTTGGCCGCCTCTCGGACGGTCGTTTTAATTTTCCCGGTGTTTTTCTTCGCAAGTGCGGTATAGATCGCTCGGGCGGCATTTTGCGGAGAGCGACATCGGGCATGGCGATGCAGGATGGCTCCTATGAAAGGCTGCGTGCCGCCGGCTGTGCCGATGAAGTCGCCTATGTGCAGGCCTGCCTGAGGCTGTTTTTCGCACCCGGCGTCGACGCCGCCGACGGCCAGGCGGATATGCCCGCGCCGACAATCTCGGCGGCTCATGTCGCCGACATCGCAAGGCTGAACAAGGTCGGCGTGTTCATGGTCAAGGCTCTCGCGCGTGCTCCCGCCGGCGCGGCGCCTCCCGGTTTGCCCGGCTGGCTCGACGGCTATCGGCGGCGCACCGTGTTCATGAACGCCGCCTGCATCGGCGATTCGGTGGCCATCGATCGCGTGCTTCGCGACAGGCGGGTCGATTTCGTCTTCCTCAAGGGACCGCTCCAGCAGCACAGGCTCTATGGCGACCATTTCATGAAGCCTTCCGGCGATGTCGACATACTGGTTTCGCCCGGGAGCTTCGTCGAGGCCCGCGCGGCGTTGCGGACCATCGGCTACGAGGTTGCCGGCAAGTCGCGCTCCGTCTGGTGGGTGCGCTTCCTCGGCGAGCAGCACATGGTCCGCGAGGATGGCGCGAGAGCGTCGACGATCGACCTCCATCACCGGCTGCAGCAGCCGGGTTCGCCGAGCCCGCGCGATATAGACGGCTTCCTGCGCCGCAAGCGCGAGGTCGAGGTGGCCGGCGCGGTCGTGCCGATCATCTCGGCGGCCGACACCTTGCTTTTGTCGTCGATCAGCGTCGCCAAGGCCTTTTTCAACCGCGAGCCTTGCGCCGGCTATGTCTGCGATGTCCGGGCCAGCGCCAGCCGGCTGAGTGAGGCCGAGCAGCAGACGGTACTCGATCATGCCGCCGAGCAGGGCCTTGCCGATACGCTGCTTCTGGGGCTGCGCGCCGCCGACGTGCTGCTAGGCGCCAGCGGCACGCTGCTATCGGATCGCGCCGCCCGCATCCTGGCGCGTATCGGCAATGCCGACCTCTTCCACATGGTGATCGCGCCGTGGCTTGCCTCGCTGCGCTGGCCGCAGCGTCGCCATGTGCTTTGGGAACTGTGCGGCCACGAGCCCGTCCGTTATCTGGCCGAGGCTGGCTGGGCTGCCTCCGCCGACCTCAGCCGGCGCATCTTCGAGCGGCCGGCCGCTGTCGCGCCGGGGCCGGGCGGCACGATCAAGATCGCGGGCGGGACAGCCACTCATGCAAGCGAAAGGTGAACCCATGCCCCCGACGACGCCTGTGACGAG
>NZ_RZRX01000271.1:0-8037 GCF_003997405.1 Mesorhizobium sp. M2A.F.Ca.ET.042.01.1.1 | reverse complement strand
GTGGAAGGTCACCACGGCAAGCCGGCCACCGGGCTTCAGCGCCCGCTCGGCCGCCAGCAGCGCCCTTGCAAGCTCGCCAAGCTCGTCATTGACGAAGATGCGCAACGCCTGGAAGACGCGCGTGGCCGGATGGATCTTGTCCTTGGGTCCGCGTCCGACATGCGTTTCGATGGCGTCGGCGAGATCGAGCGTGCGCTCGAACGGTTTCTTCTCGCGCCGGCTCTCGATCATGCGCGCGATGCGCCCTGCATGGCGCTCCTCGCCGAGAAAGCCGAAGATGCGGGCAAGGTCGCCGGCCTTGAAGGTGTTGACGACGTCGGCGGCGGAAAGCCCCGACTGCGCCATGCGCATGTCGAGCGGCCCATCGGCGCGAAAGGAAAAGCCGCGCTCCGCCTGGTCGAGCTGCATGGAGGAAACACCGATGTCGAGCACCACGCCGTCGGCGCCCTCGACACGTTCGTCCAGCGTCGAGAACGGCGCCTGGACAAGCCTCAGCCGGCCGCCGGCCAGCCGCTCCAGCGCCCTGCCCGCCGCAATCGCGTCCGGGTCGCGGTCGATGGCAATGACGGAGGCGCCGCGATCGAGGATGGCGCTGGTGTAGCCGCCGGCACCGAATGTCCCGTCGACGATCGTCTCGCCGGCCTTCGGCGCAAGCGCGTCGAGCACCTCGGCAAGGAGGACCGGAATGTGGCGGGCCGGTCCGCCAACGGCGTGAGGATCATCGCCGTGGCCAGCCATCATTCCGATCGCTCCTCGGGCTTCGTCCCCTGCCGAAGCTGCAAAAGCCTGGCGCGCGCCTCCGCACCATACGCGGAAAGCCGTCCCGGCTCCCAAACTTGAAAGAAATTGCCGCGGCCGACAAAGGCCACCTCGTTCGAGATGCCCGTATGCTCGCGGATGAAGTCGCTCATGGTGATGCGGCCATCCTGATCGAGCTTCAGGAACGTCCCGTCGCCGTGGCAGAAGAACGACATGTCGTCCGCCGTCTGCAGAAAGGGATCCTCCAGCGCGATCCGCTGCTCGTAGCGGTCGAGCAGGTCGAGTCCGCCGACATCCATGGCCGGCAGGTCCAGGCAGCGCAGCGCGTAAAGCTCCGAATAGCCGCGTTTCTGAACCACCGCACGGAAATGCGCCGGAACGGAGACCCGCCCCTTCGCATCGATCCTGTTCACCGCGTTTGACAGAAATCGGTCCAATGAACGCTACAGCCGCTTCCGCCGCCGCACCCCTTCCCATGTTGTTCTCCGCGCCCTCACCGCACTCGCGGCAAATCGCTTCATTCACCGGGGCGAAAACCGGCAAACGCGCAGCCGCCGCGGCTGCCCGATTGGCGTACGCTTCACCCTGACGCGGAACGAAAGCTTGATGATGTAAACGGGATATCATGGGGTATTATGGGCGTCAACGGGAACAGGCATCACAAACACGCGCATCACAACCACAAAGCGCAGGCTGAAGGCACGTCTCGTCTTTATCGTCCATTAAGCCTAACGAAGCGTTTAGAGCCCTCTGGCCCAAAAGGACGCTGCTTGCCGCAAACAGCCGGCACGCATAGCGTCGCGGGCAATTTCTATTCAGCCGAAGGAATGAAGCCTGATGTCCGAGAAAGCGAAGTCCCGCGCCGCGGCGCTTGCCCATTTGCGCAGCCGCGATTTCGCCAAGGGCGACCCGATCCCTCTGCCGCTCACCATGGCATCGATCTTCCACACGCCGGGCGCAGAGGTCGGCTTCGATCAGTATGGCCGCTACGACAATCCGACTTGGCGCGCCGTCGAGCACGCGCTTGGCCACCTCGAAAGCGCGCAGTGCGTCGCCTTCCCGTCCGGAATGGGCGCAATCTCGTCGGTGTTTTTCGCGCTGCTGAAAGCAGGCGACCGCGTGCTTCTGCCGTCAGACGGCTATCACGCCACGCGCGCCATGGCCGAGCGCTTTCTCAATCCCCTCGGCATTGCCTGCGACACCAGGCCGACGCCAACCTTCCTCGACGGCGGCTTCGATGGTTACCGGCTGGTTTTTGCCGAGACGCCGTCCAATCCCCGGCTGGACATCTGCGATATCACGGCGGTGGCCGAAGCCGTCCACAGGCAGGATGGGCTGCTGGTCGTCGACAACACGACGATGACGCCCTTCGGCCAGCGTCCGCTCGACCTCGGCGCCGACATCGTCGTCTCCGCCGACACCAAGGCGGTGAACGGTCATTCCGATGTGCTCTTCGGCCATGTCGCGAGCCGCGATGCCGGCCTCATCACCAAGGTGACCGACTGGCGCAGCCTGGCCGGCGGCATCCCCGGCCCCTTCGAGGCCTGGCTTGTGCATCGCGGGCTGGAAACGCTGGAGGTGCGTTTCGACCGGATGTGTTCTTCGGCCGAAACCATCGCGCGGCGGCTGAAGGATCACCGCGCGGTCAGCGGCTTGCGCTATCCCGGCCTCGAGGGCGATGCCTCGCACAATCTGGCGCGTGTCCAGATGGATCGCTTCGGCTTCCTGATCTCATTCAAACTGGCCTCGGAACAGAAGGCCGAGGCGTTCATCGACAATTGCACGCTGATTGAATCGGCGACTTCCTTCGGTGGTGTGCACACGTCGGCCGAACGGCGCTCGAAACGCGGCGACGCCGTACCGCCCGGCTTCGTGCGCCTGTCGATCGGTTGCGAGCCGGTCGAGGAGCTTTGGCAGGCGATCGAGGCGTCGCTGGACAAAGTCGCCAGTTGAGTGGCCAATAAATGTCGCCCAAAAGTGCGGGCAGCGGTTCTGGGACAACGACACGCATCAAAACAAAGTCTTAAAGCGCGTCGGCTGAATCAGTTTCAACGCGACGCGCTTTAGGATCCCATATCCTCTGTCTCGATCCTTCGCCGGCCATGCAGCACGCGCAGGATTTCGATTGCATCGTCGCCAATTCGATAGAATGTAAGGTACTCCCCGACAACAAGGTGGCGAATGCCCGGCAGGATGTCGTCGCGCGGTGCGCCTGATCGGGGATGGAGGGTTAGCAAGTCCCATCGCCGCTGAAGAGTTTCCACGAAACGGATTGCGGCATGTAGGCGGCGATATAGTCGCCGATAGCTTCGAGGTCGACCAGTGCCTGTGGAAGCAGGCGGTACTTCACTCGTCAGCGCCTTTGGCTTCCGCCATCTTCGAATATCTGGCGCGCAATCGCTCCATTAAGGGGGGAGCGTCCAGCGCCGGTCCGCTATCGATCCCCTCCTGCACCAATTCCCGCAACTCCTCGACGGTGTAGCCGAGCAGATCGCGACGCTCCTTCCACTGCCTGAGCGCATCGCGGATCACTTCGCTCGCGGAAGCATACTCTCCGGCGGCGACGACATCGTCGACAGCCTGCGCCAGTTCCGGTGAAAGCGTGATGCTGCGTTTATCGACCTGGCCCATGACGTGCTCCTGTCCTTTCTTGGAAGGTACGATTTAATCGCACCACCTTCACGGAAAGGATTAGCGGGGTTCAAGCAGCCGTCGCGCCATCACTTGAATCAAAAAGCACACCCATCGGCGCAACCTTTGATTTATGTCGCCATCGCCGCAGGGAGAAAAATTGCCAGCTGGCCTGTAAGCCGGGTTCTGTATGGCCCTCGCCTCGCGGCGAGAACGTGGCGGCCATTCATCTTGGGCGCATGTTGCCACGCGCCTCACGCAACCTACCCGGACGGTGGGCCGGAAACAGCCCTCGAAGGTTTCCCCTCGCACCGCCCCTATTCGGTTTTGCTCCCGGTGGGGTTTGCCCTGCCGCTCCTGTTGCCAGTCGCGCGGTGGGCTCTTACCCCACCCTTTCACCCTTGCCGCGGCAATGCCGCGGCGGTTTGCTTTCTGTGGCACTTTCCCTGGGGTCACCCCCGCCGGCCGTTAGCCGGCACCGTGTCTCCATGGAGCCCGGACTTTCCTCACCCGCAACCTTTCGGTTCTCGCGGGCGCGGCCGCCCGGCCAGCTGGCAAGCGCGTATAAAGGGATTCCCGCCTGAAAACGCAAACGAAAAAGCGCCCCGTCCCAAATGCGCGGCGGTTTGGGGCAACGACGTGCATAAAGCGCGCGTTGCCAAATCCGCCGCGCTGCATAGCGTCAGGCCGGCGAGCCCAGCGCCACCATCTGCACCTTCACCTTGCTGCAATAGGCGGCGGAGACCGGGTTCATCCGCGTCGCTCCATGGCCGGCATTGTATTTCAGGATCGTGCCGCAGGTGGTGCCGCCGCCAAGGTCCCGCGCCATGGCGAGGTACTTCATGCCGTATTTGATGTTGGTGTCGGGATCGAACAATCCCTTGGCCGAACCGGTATAACCCATCATGCGGGCCGTCGCCGGCTTGATCTGCATCAGGCCGATCTCGCCGGCGCCGCCGACCATGTTCGGCCGATAGTTGCTTTCGATCTTGATGACGGCCTTGGCCAGCGACACCGGCACGCCATAGCTCGCGGCATAGCGGGCGATGATCGCCGAATACTGGCCGTCGCCGGTGGCAGCGGGCGTCGCCACGGCGATCTTGCCGGGTTGAATCGAGGCCGTCGTGGTGAGATCGACAGCCTTTCTGCCGCGCTTGGCGCGTTTGGCCGTCGATTTTGTCACCCGGGTTGCGGCGGCCTTCTGAACCCTTGCCGGAGCAGCCCGCGCGGTTTTTGCCGTCTTGGTGCTCGAGGCTGCCTTTGGCGTTACGGCTGCAAGGCCGTTGTCCGCCCTGGGGCTCAGCGGGGCACTGTTGGCCTGGTTGAAGGCAAAACTTATCACTCCGGCAGCAACGGCTGCCGCTACAACGGTCAATTTTTGCATGTAGTCCTGTTCTGTTAGAGCTGCACGAAGAACTTCGCACAGTTAGGTCAACTCAACATCGGGTGCCTTGGGGGGATAGACGCCCGACAACTTGCGGAAGGGGCATTTGCAGGCGGAATTGGCGGCAATAAAGGCGGCGCAATTCACTTTGAGTGACAGATTGTAATTTAAGGGCCCCGGCGCAACTATTTGACGGGAGTTGCCTTTACGGAAGCCAGGAGCCTCTGCAGCGTGCGGATCGTCGAATTGTCCGCCACGCCGTCGACCAGCCGCCGGCGGAAATGTAACTGGAAGGCCGCCACCACGATTTCCGTCTGCCGATCATAGACACCGGATATCTCGACACCATAGCCATAGAGCGCCAGCATCGACTGCACTGCTTCAACGTCGGCGCCGGCATCGCCGGCCTTCAGCGCAGCGCCGGCCTTTATCGGCGCCGCCGGCACGAGATGTCCGATACCGGCCGCGAACAGTGCCTTCCAGGGGAATTTCTCGCCTGGATCGACCTTGCGGCCCGGCGCCACGTCCGAATGGGCGAGCACCCTTGCCGCGGGAATGGAATGGCGTTCCGCGATACCCGCGCACAACTCGATCACGGCGCCGATCTGCCGCCGCGGGAAGGCCTTGTAGCCCAGCGTGTGCCCGGGATTGACGATCTCGATGCCGACCGAGCAGGAGTTGATGTCGGTTTGCCCGAGCCAGGAACTCTGGCCGGCATGCCAGGCGCGATCGCTCTCGCGCACCATTTGCACGATACGACCGTCCTCATGAACGAGGTAGTGCGAGGACACCTCGCTCGCTGGGTCGCACAGCCACGCCTCGGCACCGGCGCCGCTTGCCATGCCGGTATAGTGCAGCACGATCATGTCGGGCCGAAGCGTCTCGCGGCGCGGGCCGAAATTGGGCGAGACCCGAACCTCCGCCTCTGGATGGTCGGGCGGAAAACCGCTCATGCGTGCCTGAGGCCCCGCTCGATCATCTCATAGGCGGCGTTGATCGCGGCGACCCTGGTCGTGGCGATCTTAATGAATTCCTGCGGCAAGCCGCGCGCGATCAGCCGGTCGGGATGATTGTCCGAGATCAGCTTGCGATAGCGTTTCCTAATCTCCTCGAACGGCCTGCCCCGCTCGATCCCCAGGACGACATAGGGATCGGCGGCGCCAAGATCGACGTGCCTGGACAGGATCGCCTCGTAATGCGCCTCGTCGATCTGAAAAATCTCCGCGATCCGATGCAGGAATTGCCCTTCCTGCTCGTGGATGAGGCCATCCGCCTTGGCGATGTGGAACAAACCGTCGAGTATATCCTCCAGCATCACGCAGTTGGCGTGGCCGGAGCCGCAGAGCTGCGCCATGCGCTGGGCATAGGTCTCGAAACCGGCGACGTCCTGCTTGGCGATATCGTAAAGCCGCGCCACGTTGCGTGTCTCGCTCGGCGGAACCTCGAAGATTTCCTGAAAAGCACGCACCTCGTCCTGCGTAACGATGCCGTCGGCCTTGGCCATCTTGGCGGAGAGCGCGATCATGGCCACCGAGAAGGCGACGCGCCGGCGCAGGTCCGGGTCGCCGGAAAACACGGTGCGCACGGCTTCCACGACATCCCCGACCCCCGAGGACGCCGACGACGAAACACGAGCGATGAAGTCGCCAAGGCGGTCCCAAATCGACATGCCGGCTTCATAGAGCGAACCGGGCGGTTCTATCAAGCCTGGACAATGCCGCAGGTGATGGGCGACCTTCGGGATCGGTGGAGCAAAAAAGAAGGCCGGCATTGCCGGCCTTCCTTGAATCTATTGGTCGGCTCTTACTGCGCAGGCGCAGCAGGAGCCGGATTTGTTGCCGGAGCCGGTTCAGCGGGCTTCGAAGCGTCGGGCGAAGCAGGCTTCATCGGCTGCTCGTTGGCCGGCGGATTGGTGCTCTGGGTGGTGGTCTTGTCGGTGCCACTGTCGCTGCAAGCCGCGACCCCCAGCAGGGCGAGCGCCGAAACAGACGCCAAGATGAGCTTCTTCATGGTATCTCTCCTTCAACAGACGCTCACGTTTCGGTGAGCGGTCGCAGGGGAAATGCATCAGCAGGCTCGCCGGTTTCGTAACGTTGCATTTCGATATGTAACATCAACTTGCAATTGCTGGCGGGGAAATCCCGAACTAACAGAACATACGCTCGAAGACATAGTGGGTAGAGAGAATGCCGGCAGTCGCGGAAACACGGAAATGGGATTTCTGGATCGACCGCGGCGGCACTTTCACCGACATCATCGGCCGTGATCCGCAAGGCCGGCTGCACCCTCGAAAACTCCTGTCCGAGAATCCCGAGGCTTATGCGGACGCCGCCATCCAGGGCATCCGCGACCTGTTGGGTCTGAAGGCCGGCGCCGCCATTTCCGCCGACGCGATCGGCGACGTCAAAATGGGCACGACCGTTGCCACCAATGCGCTGCTCGAGCGCAAGGGCGACCGTGTGCTGCTGCTCATCAGCAAGGGTTTTCGCGACGCATTGCGCATCGCCTACCAGGCGCGGCCGGACATCTTCGCCAAGGAAATCATCCTGCCCGAGCAGCTCTACGAGCGGGTGATCGAGGTCGATGAACGCGTGCGCGCCGATGGCTGCGTCGAGCGCCTGCTCGACATCGCCGCCTGCCGCCCGGCGATCGAGCAGGCCAGGGCCGATGGCATCGACGCGGTCGCCATCGTCTTCATGCATGCCTGGAAATACCCGGACCACGAGAAAGCCGTGGCAAAAGTCTGCCGCAAGATTGGCTTCAACCAGATTTCAGTCAGTCACGAGGTCTCGCCGCTCATCAAATTGGTCGGCCGTGGCGACACCACCGTGGTCGACGCCTACCTGTCGCCGATCCTGTCGCGCTATGTGCAGCGGGTAGCCGGCGAACTGGGCCCCGGCCCACGTCTGATGTTCATGATGTCGTCGGGCGGCCTCACCGCCGCCGACATGTTCCAGGGCAAGGACGCGCTGCTTTCCGGCCCGGCCGGCGGCGTCGTCGGCATGGTCGAGACGGCGAAGCTCGCCGGCTTCGAGAAGGTCATCGGCTTCGATATGGGTGGCACCTCGACCGACGTCGCCCATTATGACGGCGAATATGAGCGCGCCTTCGACACCGAGGTCGCAGGCGTGCGCATCCGCGCGCCGATGATGCGCATCCACACGGTCGCCGCCGGCGGCGGCTCGATCCTGCATTACGAGGCGGGACGCTTCCGCGTCGGCCCGGATTCGGCCGGCGCCAATCCCGGCCCGGCCGCCTACCGG